>CAKZSH010000160.1 GCA_937918905.1 uncultured Saprospiraceae bacterium | reverse complement strand
CAGATTTTACACTTCCATCAGGCATCAAATAATCATCAGCACGTAGTCCATCCCAAACGATATTTGTATGCTTCATAAAACTAGAATATAACAATAGAATTCCAAATTCATTATGAACCGTTGGAAACCATTTATCACATTGGTAAGAATTATTTTCTATCATAATTCTACGTGGATAGGCATTATAGTTTTTATCATTTTTGATGTTGTCAGCAATGGCAGCAGATTGTGCAGCCATTTCATCTAACCTTGCTTGAGTGATTGGGTTGTCAGATGTAGAGGCTTCTTGAGGAGGAGCAGCGTCAGCATCTGAAGCAGCAGAAAGGTATGAAGCGATTGCAATATCCATGGTTCGATTATCTATAAATTCATTATCATGAACATAGATACTATCGGAACTCATGATTAACATTCCATTGCCAGAAGGGACTCCTGCAACGATAGAACCTTTAGGTGCAAATGATCGAATATTGTTATTGTATATTTTATTATTATAAATTTCTACATTTTTTCCATAACGAGCTAAGCCGGGAAGATCGAAGGCTAAAATGCCTGATACATTTTCATGTACATCATTATCGTAAATTTTTACGTTGCCACAATTTTCAGATTCGATACCTGCAACATTATAATACACATGATTATTTCGAACGACTACATTGGTAGATTGTCCCACATAAATTCCTGCATCGGACGCTCCAATAGCAGTACATTCTTCTATCAAAATATTTTTACATAAAACTGGATAAAACAAATAGGCAGGATTGCTTGATTCCATTTTTCCAGTAGCGGCAGCCGTCACTCTTCTAAAAGTTAAACCATCACAATCCATGGTCTTGATGACATCGCCTGCTGCATCTTCAATAGAAAAATCTTCAAGGGTGATATTTTTTCCATTGGTAATTCGAAGACCTTCGGCACCTTCTTTTTGACCTTTAAAACTCAACACCGTTTTCTCCACTCCTTTACCTTTGATGGTGACATTGGTCAAACCATCAATGATGATACTTTTGGAAATTGAAAAGTGTCCTTCTGGAATTTCGATGACTGAACTATCTTTTGCTAAAAGAAATTTAGTGAGGATAGCGTCTTCTTGATCGGTGATATAATTTCTTTCAGGATGATATTCTGGTGTGGGTTCGTGTGCAATGAAGAGATATGATATTCCAAGGAATAATGCTATCGCAACTAAAGTGTAGAGAAGTTTTTTCATTTCGTAAACTTTGTTTTGTGTTGACGAATATACGGAATGAAGCTGTGTTTTAATAATTCCTAAATTTATAGATGGGTTGCTAGGATAGTATCTATTAATCAAAATAAAAAAACGTGATCCGAACCAAGTCCGAATCACGTTTCCCAAATCAATAACTTTCGAAATTATTAATTTTAATTAATTACTCTTCATCTTCAAATGCTTCGAAGTCGAAGATTAAAGTGAATCGTAAAGTATTATCCAATGGATTTCTTTGATTAGTAGTAGGTACTAAGTAAGAGAAATTCAAACCGAATACATTATATTTTAATCCTAAACCAACCGTAAAGAATTGACGGTTACCTTTAGTTCTATGCTCAGAATAGTAACCTGCTCTTACCGCAAATTGCTTATCGTACCAGTACTCCACACCTACAGAATACATCAACTCTCTGATCTCTTCACTAAATCCTCCTTGAGCATCTCCAAAAGATCCTAAGACACCACCTACAACTGATTTTTGTTTGTAGTCAGGAATACCATCAGCATCTTCATCACATCCTGGAGTATTTGGATCATCAGATCCAAGGCAAGGTGTAGGAACCAATAATTTATTAATATCAGTAGTTACTGTGAATGCATTGTACTCATCAAAATTAAATTCCCAAGCTGCTCCAATTCCAAGGTTAGTTGGAATAAAATCTTTATTTGCAGAGTTGGTATAAGAAATTTTAGTACCAAGGTTGGTGATTGCCATACCTAATCTAAGGTTAGTTTCATTACCTGAAAGTGTAATTGGTTTTTCATAAGTCAAACCAAAATCAACTGCACCAGCAGTACCAGGGTTAATTTCAACTGCACCTACTCGCTGTCCAGCAGCTAAGTTGGAATAAATGAATTTACCACCAATGGATAAACTAAAGTTATCTGTTAATTTTCTTGCATAAGCAGCTGATACTTCAAACTCGTTTGGTTTTCCAGTACCATTATCTCCACCTGAATCATTCGTATAATTAATCAATCCAAGAGAAAAATATCGTAAACCAAAACCAACAGTTGATAATTTATCAATTCGCTTATACCCTGAAAGGTATGCCATATAAACATCATTTAATCCTAATGCTCTTAACCATGGGGTATAAGTAGCGGATAAAGATAATTCTTCATCTACAAAAGCCAATTTAGAAGAATTATAGTGGATTGCATTTGCATCAGGAGAGATGGCAATTCCAGCATCACCCATTGCACCTGAACGTGCATCAGGAGTAATTCTTAAAAAAGGAACAGATGTGATAATCGTGTTGGTACAAGGTTCGTCAGTTGTACCGGGCTTTACCCATATCCCTTTGTCTATATTAAAAACGCAGTCGAATTGAGCGTTGATAGAAAAGGAAAAACATATTAAAATGACAGTACTAAGGAGTAGTCTTTTCATAATTTTATTTGATTTCAAATTTTGAGTTCGCAAATATAGGGGAATTTCTCGTTTATTAAATTAAAAATTTAGGAGTACAGTTTTGGGAAAAGCGAAAATGGAGGATAGCATAGAATTTAACAGATTGATAACGTTTGATTATCGGATTCTATTTTAGAGATGATGAAGTTTTTTTAATCAAAATTAAAATATCAATCAAAATCAAAAAATAGAATGATGAATCTTCGTTATTCGATTTTTGATTTTGATTGACATTTTGATTGAGCATTTTATTTTAAAATCACCAATTTTTCAAAATCACTTTCCGCTTTAATATCATCTCCGCTAGAATTACTTCCGCCAAGTTTAACTTTATAAAGATAAACTCCACGTGCCAACTGATCTCCATATTCATCAGTTCCATCCCATTGTATATCGGTAATACGCGTGCCTTCGGCCATCACTTGCTCTTGGATAGTTTTTACGAGCCTGCCCGAAACAGAGAAAACTCGAATTTGTACATCCACAAGTTGATTAGGTAGGTTATGTTCAAACTGGAAAGAAGTATTTTCCATAAAAGGATTTGGATAATTTAATACATGATCCAAAGCTACTTCTGCGGAATTGGCTACAATAAATTCGGTGTAGCCTTCTGCTGAGTTATTGGCAATATCCCAAGCTCTCACTTTAATGGTATGCTTGCCTTCTTCCAAGTCAAAGAGGGGAAATCGGACAGTACCTTTAGTATAGTCATCTAACTCTGATTCGTAAAAATCATTGAGTACCAATGTCCCTTGAGTATTTTGATCTAAAACACCCGTTAAGTCATGTCCTATACTGTTACCTACAACATTGATACCATTGTCATCCGATAGTTTTACTAGAAGGACAGGATTCTCATTAGTGATTCCTCCAAAGACAAATTCTTCGTTATTCATATATACTTCTACAACGGGAGGTTGGTCGTCAATTACGGCATTTGCATCCGTTCCACCTATGACCATTTTATCATAAAAACCAGCAGCATCCTCGCTCACTCCATCGTGTGCATAATAACTGATTTTTCCATAGCCATAGGAATAATTAATATCCACAGGGACGACAAAAGTGAAGGTGAATTTTCCATTGGTCACACTTGCTACACCTTTGAAGATGGTATTTTTTTGAAGTTGAAATTCAATAATATCACTTCCAGCATCTTGTCCAAGTGTACTGACCGTGATGGGTTTATCAAAAATAGTAGGGAAAACTTTTCCATTAAAATCAGATAATAGATTTCCATTGAAATCTTCAATTTGACCTTCGATAGTTACTTTTTGTAAAGCTTGAATCGTATCAAGATTCATGGTATCTATTGCTACTCCATTGATACTAGTAGTGACTACATTATATTTCGGAATAGCTAATTTTTGAGCAGGATCACCAATCAAAGCAAACTTTCTTTTGTTTTCAGAATCACCAATATCATTTTTTGCTAATAAAGAAATATCTCCAATCGTATAGGTTTCTCCATTAGGTTGGCGATCAAAAATATTTCTAAAAACAGCATCTGTCAATTGTTTGTTTTGAGAAGAATAAACAGCTCTAACCGTTGTAAATAAACCAATTCCTCCACCTTTTGCATTTAAAAATGACATCTCACCAGCCGTTACATAATTAGGTTCATCATAGCCCGTAAAAGAACAAGTAGCAGTTACAATAAGTGGTAACTTATCAAAATTATCCCAATCCACGATGTGTTGTGTACGTAAAACTCGCTCTTGCGCCCATCCGCCGCCACCACCATGACCTAGGTAGTTGAGTGCTAAAATACCTTTAAACATATTTTGATTAATAGCATTTGTTGCATCAGGGTATCGTTGACCACCTGGCGTTGATTCTTGAAGAAAAGCATCAAAAAGGATTTTATCATGATTAAAAACTCGATGCTCATTTTCTACATTATTGGATACATCATCAGCCTGTTCAGAGTGAATACTTCCGTCCTCATCATCTCCTACAAATGCTAATCGAACTCTCCAGTCACCTAAAGTATTTGGGTTAGTATCATAATTGATAATTTTATCAATAACTGCTTTTGCTTCCTCTACGTTTTTGACAGGAAGTCTTCCTACAGCAATATCTAAATCACCACTTAGATTTGAAGTTCCTTCTCCTTCACTTAACAATCCGTAAAAATCATCAGAAGGATATGCCGAAATAGGATGAAGCGATTGATTGGTTTCGTATGCTGGAATAAGATTATGAAAAACATCACCGCCCGAATTGATATTCAATTCTTTAATATTTCGATGATCGAATGAACCATCACCAAGGAGTAATAAATACTTGAATTGAGGTGAACGGAAGTGGAGCATTTCAGCCATATCCCGTATTGCACATACATCTTGAGTACCACTCGAAAATTCATTATAGATATGATCGATTCGAGCTTTTTCCACAACTAAGTTGCTATGATTTGCCCGATGATTTCTTAATCGTTCTGCCTCTTCTTCCAAACTAGCAGGATACACAATCAACATATCAATATTATCCAATCCATGTAGGTTTTGGTTTTCGATTTTCCCTCCTGCTTCTGCAGAAAGCAAGGCATTCGATGAATTAAAAGCGATAAAATTTCTTAAAATATTGGTCTCAATACCAAAGCTTTTGGCAGAACCATTATCTGTTGTTTCTTGAAGGAATGGATTTTGAGGATTGGTAATATCCCAAATAGTAATACCACTAGCATTATTTAAGGTAAATTCAGCATTAGGATGGTTCAATGTTCTTTTATCTCTAAAGTCCATTTGGCTACCTGTCATAGTCAAATCTCGTCGAACATTTAAAGCCAAATAATCTAACCAACCTTCACTTTCACCAGTACCATTATAGTTAACTTTAAAATCAAAAGTATTTCCTTTTGGTTTAAATGTGGTATTAATTTCACCAATTTTAGCATAGGTAGATTCTCCATTGGTCAGCGAAACACTAGTCATGGATGAAGAAGAAAATTCTTCTTCATCGACATCCACCTTGAATCGAGTAGCAGCACTGCTCCTTCCTGCAAAACGTGCCAAAAGAACAGCATCTTCATTCGTCTGTATATTGGAAAATGAAAATAAATTACTGTAAGATCTTTCATTAGTTAAGGAGAAAATATCTCCAAACCACAATTTACCTGAACCTTGACCACCTGAAAAATCATGTAAAAGATTTCGCTTGTCTTCTTCAAAATGTGAATAATCATCAAAAGAAGAAGTACTAAAATTTGTTCCAGAAAGAGAAGGTTGAGGAGTTATTCTTTTACCATTGGTAGCACCTATTTTAATAAAATAGGTTTTGGTATTAGTGTAGATATTTTTTTTGAAAGTAAAAATAGAAAGACTCTCATTGAACGACCATTCGCCTGCACCTTCGCCATAAAATAAAATATAGTCATCCGAGTTAAATTTCCCATCATCCTCTCCTCGAATAAAAATTGGATTTTCTATCAAATCATCAGGTCGATCGGTATCAATCATTTCAGGAAGCATGCCTGCACCATTTCCCAAAATCTGAATATTTTTTGGGTCAATATTATCAATATTATCAATTCCTAGATTTGTTTTTAAAAAATCATAGGTAAGTTTGTAAATACCATTATCATTGACTTTTATGGAATAAATATCTCCATCAGCTAATGCTGAAGTGTATGTATTTGGACTTCTGAAAACTGTTGATGAGGCAAGTGGCTTGAAGACTACTTTTAGCTCAATATTTACTACTTTCTGAAAACCACCAAATGAAGATTTTATAATTGGAATAAAAGTGATATTTGCAAAAAAGTCTTGACGACTTTTAGTGATTTTGGTATCAAAGGATAATTCTTCTTTGATAAAAGCATCATCTTCTGTCGGCTTTTTATCAAGAGTTTCATATTGTACATTGATTATTTCAACAGAAAGATTACCTTTAGAAGGCACCTGAAAACGATTAGATGAAATGGGTAGAGTAGGGAAGTCATTATTATAAATCGCTCCCTTAAAAGTAAAAATTTCAAGTGGAGTATTTAATTCATATGGATTATGAGTAATTGGTTGATCTGCCCATTTGAATTCTTGGTTGATCGAATGTGTAGATTGTCCAAACGAATATGAAAACCCAAAGATTAAAAGGAAGGAGAGGAGAAAATTTTTCATATTTTATTTTTTATAATTATCCAGTTTTTTAGGATAAAATTGCTGTTGTGATGAATTGTTATAGAAACGTTAACGGGTGTGGCGTATTGCTTTGTTAAGAATTTTACATAATGGAATTAATGTTAATGTTTTTCAGGCTACATTATAATTAAAATCGAAATTCAGTAGTTATTATTTTTGAATAAAAAATTTCGACTCATTCTAAAATTTATGTGGTTTGTTCAAGTAGTTATTAAGTTATTTCGAATAACGTAATTTTCTAAGGTTTTTGACCAATAACTCAATCACCCAATCACTTAATAACTATTTCGTCAAACCATATAAATTCACCTTGATCCAAAATTCTTCATTCAAAATTAGATGAACATGCTGTATTTTCAACAAAAATACCTATTTTTAATACTAGACCATAACAATATTTAGTCAATGCAAAGACAAAACTTTTTTATATTAGTAATAGTGATGATTGGGATGTGGAGTTCTTCTGCCCAAGCCCAAGATCCGATTTATAGCCAATATTATGCAGCTCCTCTGCAATTAAACCCAGCATTTGCTGGAAATACCTACACCCCGCACATTGCCATCAATTATCGAAATCAATGGCCTGCATTAAATCAAGCATACGTCAGTTATTCTGTGTCATATTCCCAATATTTTAAAAATTTTAATAGTGGGATTGGCTTGATGATTTTAGCAGATGATGCAGGGCAAGGACTTTATAAAACTAATAAGGTGAGTGGAGTCTATTCTTATCGCCTAGAGGTAAATGATAATTTGTTTATCAAGTTGGGATTGGAAGGAAGTATGGTAAGGATAAGTTTAGGTTGGGATCAATTTGTGTTTAGAGATCAAATAGACCCTTTAAATGGAATCAGCCCAGGAGGAACACCTTTACCTACGGAAGAAATCAGACCTGATAACATTTCTAATAATTATTTTGATGCCTCAGCAGGACTTCTATTATATAGTTCTCAATTCTATGCAGGTGTTGCTTTTAAGCATTTAAATACGCCAAACGAAAGTTTTTTAAATATTAATGAAAATCTTGATACAGGTCTTCCTATGCGTATTGGATTACATGCAGGTTATGAATTCAAACTTAGAGAAGGCAATAAAAATAAACCAGCCTCGTTTATATCTCCAAACGTCATGTTTGTTAAACAAGGCGATTTTGGACAACTCAATATAGGAGCCTATGGAAATTTAGGAATTATTTTTGGAGGAGTCTGGTATCGTCAAGGTTTTGCCAATCCTGATGCAGCAATAGCTTTACTAGGTGTTCAAGCGGGAGGTTATAAAATTGGTTATAGTTATGATATAACCGTTTCGCGATTAACACTTGGCCGCACCGGCGGAAGCCATGAAATTTCATTAATTATGAACTTTGATAAACCTCAAAAGGCCGATTATAATGATTGTTTTGGGTTGTTTAGGTGAAAAAGTAAAAAATAATTAATGAAAAGGGAAAATATTGCTGATGTTTAACAACTTCATCACCGTTCTTCCTAACTTCCTTTTATTATTTAAATTTTAAGATTTGAGCGTAAAAACTCTAAAATCAGATTAAACTTTCAGTACAATCTGTGATTTTAAAGCCTCAAAACCCCCAATCTTAAATCGAAATAGTAAAAAATTTATCAAAACCCTCAATAATATTTATTTTATTTAAAATAAGAGTAGCTTTCAAAAGTTAGCTATTTAATTTTTTAACTATATTTGCCAGTCATTTTTTTAAACTATCTAAAGTAAAAATTCAAAAAATGAGAAAAGTGCTGCAGTACCGATTTCTAGCTTTATTAACATTATCATTTCTTGTCTTAGCCTCTTGCGGGAAAAAAGAAAAATCAGCTACCACCGGCTGGAATTATAATGATCAAAAATGGGGTGGATTCGAAAAAATTGATTACGAAGGTCAAGCAACTGGGCCTAACCTTGTACTTGTTGAAGGTGGTACTTTCAATATGGGACAAGTAGATCAAGATGTTACATTCGAATGGAATTCTATTCCAAGACGTGTAACTGTTTCTTCATTCTATATGGATGAGACAGAAGTTGCTAATATTGATTATAAAGAATACTTGTATTGGTTAAATAGGGTATTTGGAGAATCTTACCCAGAAGTAAGAACCAATGCACTACCCGATACATTAGTATGGCGTGAAGAATTATCTTTCAATGAACCATTCGTTGAGACTTATTTCCGTCACCCATCATATGATGATTATCCAGTAGTTGGAGTAAGTTGGTTACAAGCCAATGAATTTTGCAAATGGAGAACTGATCGTGTAAACGAGATGGTTTTGATTGAAAGAGGAATCTTAAATCCAAATCCTGAGCAAAAAGACGAAGATAACTTCAATACAGAAGCATACCTAAACAATCAGTACGAAGGTTCTGTGAAAAAGAACTTAAAAGACCATAAGACTGGTGGTGAGAGAAAAGTAAAATTTGAAGATGGTATTATGCTACCTTCATATCGCTTGCCTACAGAGGCAGAATGGGAATATGCAGCACTTGGTCTGGTAGGAAATCAAGCATCATCTAAAGATGAGTTGATTACTGATCGTAAATTATATCCTTGGAATGGTCAAGGAGTTCGTTATGCACGAAGAGATAAAAACCAAGGTGCAATCTTAGCTAATTTCAAGAGAGGACGTGGTGATTATATGGGAATGGCTGGTAAGTTGAATGATAAAGCACACATTACTTCTCCTGTTAGAGCATTTATGCCAAATGACTTTGGTCTTTATAACATGGCAGGAAATGTAAATGAATGGGTTATGGACTTGTACAGACCTATGACAAGTACAACCATTCGAGATGCTGAAAATCAAGAATTAAATCCTTTCCGTGGAAATAAATTCGAAACTAAAGTTTTGGATCAAGATGGACAACTTGAAGAGAAAGATAGTTTAGGTAGAATAAAATACCGATATGTAGAAGATGATGAGGCTGCTAGCCGTGAAAACTACAAAAGAGGTCAAGTTTATAATTACTTAGATGGTGATGAAGAATCAGAAGCTTTTTATAACTACGGTGTAACTACTTTGATTTCTGATAAAGCAAGAGTGATAAAAGGAGGAAGCTGGTCTGATCGAGCATTTTATTTATCTCCAGGAGCAAGAAGATTCAAAGAAGAGGATAAGGCTGATAGAACAATTGGGTTCCGTTGTGCAATGACTCGTACTGGTGGTCCTGAAGGAAATGATGACTCTGGTGGAAATAGATTTAAGACCAAACGTAAGAAAGTAAAAAGAAAATATAAATAATAATTTTCGTTGCTTATCAAAAAAGTCCCTGCATTCATTGCGAATGCAGGGACTTTTTTTATTTCTTGTGGAAGTATTTTTTACAATTTTAATCTGAAATGAAAAGCATAAAAACTTTATATCAAATTTTTAAAAAACATCCAAAAGTCACTACTGACAGTCGTAAGATTGAAGAAGGATGTATCTTTTTTGCTTTAAAAGGGGATAACTTTAATGGCAATCAATATGCAAAAGAAGCATTAGAAAAAGGTGCTGCGTATGCTATTATTGATGAACGTGAATATGAAGGAGGGGATCAATATATTTTAGTTGAAGATGTGCTTTCCACTTTGCAAAAACTAGCAAATTTTCATAGAAAAAAATTGATGATACCTGTACTTGGTATCACAGGATCAAATGGAAAAACTACCACAAAAGAATTGATTGCGTCTATTTTATGTAGCCAATATCGTTGTCATTTTACAAAAGGAAATTTTAATAACCATATTGGGGTACCGCTAACCTTACTTCAAATTCCAATTGATACAGAGATTGCTGTAATAGAAATGGGAGCTAATCATATTGGGGAAATAGAATTTTTATGTAATATAGCTGAACCTACACATGGAGTTATTACCAATATAGGTAAGGCCCATTTAGAAGGATTTGGAAGTTTGGAGGGAGTCAAAAAAGCGAAATCAGAATTATACCAATTTCTTAAAAATAACAATGGTGTTTCATTTATCAATATGGATGAATTGTACCTTACTAATTTGTCTGATGGTATTACAAAGCGGGTTTTTTATACCCAAAGTGATAAACCCAACCCATTAGAAGCACCTTATGAAACTTCCTTATATCAAACACATCCTTTTATAAAAGCTGGCTTTTTGAATACAAATCAAGAGCTTGTTTTAGTGGAAAGCCAATTGTTAGGACATTATAATTTTAATAATATTATGACAGCCATATGTATAGGTCGATACTTTAGAGTACCTCCTCAAAAGATTAAAAAGGCTATCGAAAATTATATTCCATCAAATAATCGATCTCAGTTAATTAAAAGAGAATCAAATACATTTATTTTAGATGCCTATAATGCCAATCCTACGAGTATGAAAAATGCTTTAGAAAATTTTGGAAAAATAAAGCATTCTAAAAAGGTTGCAATACTTGGCGATATGTTAGAATTAGGAGAATTTAGTATTGAAGAGCATAGAAAAATAGTAGAGCAATCCATAAAAATGAAGCTAGATGAAATCCTTTTAGTTGGGAAAGAATTTGCCGAAATACAAGATAAAGAAGTCCAACATTTTGAAAATGTTCAACTACTTAAAGCTTGGTTTGATAAAAAAAACTTTCAAGAAACTTATTTTTTAATAAAAGGTTCAAGAGGGATTAGGTTAGAAAAATTATTAGCATAAATAGCTGATATTCAATTGTTTATTTCAGGAAAATCTTCTGAATGCATTGATTAATCTTACAGGCAACTCTTCTCTACACGCCATCTGATAATCCTGATATGAACAAGGAATAAGTTGATGTCGAAGCAGCTTCTTTTTTGTTTTCAAAGGAACCTGCATCCACCATCTACCAGTTTTTTCGCTTTTCCAAAAGGTTAATGAATATTCAGTTTTTTTAGTATCCACAACATATTCTACAAGTCCATCCATTGATTTAGGATAGTCGTTTTTTCTACTGTAAAACCCATCTATAAAATACCATAATAATTGAGCAATGACATGAGCCGATTGTTGATTTTGGTCAAGATCTGAATGATACCCATAAAACCCAACTGAGGTTAATTTTTCACTCATTCCAGCATATCGAGCAATTTGGCAGGCCTCTTCAGTAAATAATCCACTTGGAGTAGGAGATTTCACCCCAGGACATTCAGAACTTCTAATAGCGTTAATATTAATAGACATCATATCCGCATCTCTAATAATTGGTTCGGAAGTTTCTATTTTACTTCTAAGTTTACCTAGACGTATAGTTTCAAAGTTGTTTTTTTCAAAAATCTTTGAGGCATCAGGAGAAGTGAAGTGTGCTTGGTGTCCCAGCATACTTAAATTGAATAAGTGAGAGTTTCGACTATCAATAATTTTATTAAGGAAGGTTTGAGTTTTATTACGAGGATTATTGTAATCTATCTTTTCGTCTAGGAGAACAGCATTAATCATTAATTTTTTATGCTTATAAGCATGGTATTGAGAAAGGCAGTATTCATTGGAAGCCCCTAGGATGACAGGTAAAATATTGCTATTCATTAATTCTTTTAGAATAGGAATCAAGAAGGTAGGCTCTTCTTTCCTAGCGTTTCCTAAATCAACTATATTTAAATGTTTAAATGGAAAACTAGTATTGTATAATACTTCTCTAATTGCATTTGAATTAATTTGTCCAATACCAATGAGTGCAATATTGCATTCAGATAAATCAAGGTAAGTCTCTTTGTGTAATATTATTTTCTTTCCAAATTGATGGCTTTTAAGTTTATTATAGTTTTTGAGTGCTTTAGTATTTACAGGTAAGAACCAGTTATTGATCATTTTAAAAATTTTGGCAAAAGTAATGATAATAACATAACTTCAAATGATGTTCGAAGGGATAATTTTAACGCATTAAAATTAATTTAAATACATATTATTTTTACAAATAATAAAAATAATTAATAAGTGGAACAGTTATTGAGAAAAGGTTTAATATGTTATTTAGTATAGTGCTTTATAATATAAAAATCATTAAAAAAGTAGAACAAAATTTATTAGACCTCGTTTATAGGCTTAGTAAATTATAAAGCTTTAAAATGATTTTAGCATAATCTTGAAAAGGTAAAAGAACTTTTTTCAAAAAAAAAACGCAGATTCCAATTTTCTATCACTTACTTTTGTAATAATTTTCATAGAAAATTGGTTTAAAATGGTTATTTTAGCCTTTATTTCCTTTAATAGTGACTCAATAGTTCCAAGACCGTCTTATTTTAAAAGTTTTACATGTATGAGTAATTGAGAATATTTTCAATAACTTTTAAAATTGTCTTTTAACTGATACCTATCACATTTCAGGGATGTAAAGTCCAAAATTATTTGGGGTCAACAAATTCATCCGTATCCAGCCCTTGAATAACCAATTTTCAATATTAGAAATTCATTATAGAGTTATTAGTGATGAATATATATATTCACTTTTACTCTAATTTACATTTAGGAAATATTTAATTTTTATAAAATCAAAAGACCTATTTTTTGAAATTTATTAAGAAGAAAAAATAAAAATATTCTTTATTATAAATTGATATTAAATTAGTCAAACATCTATTTGTTAATCATCAAAGTAATTACCCTATGACAAGAAAGATTTATTCTCTGCTGACAAGCATTTTTTGTCTTTTCTTATTGACTACTACCTCAGCACAAGACGAAGGAAATAGTAGAGCTGGACTCAAATTTAATGCACAACCTAAACATATGTGGGAGGTTGGCGTACATGGAGGTCACTTCATGGTTATTGGAGACATTTTGCCTCGACCAAGTTTTGGAGCAGGTTTACATGTAAGAAGAGCATTGGATTATGCATGGTCACTACGACTAGACGCGATGTTTGGTCGCGCATTAGGTTTAGAACCTAGAAA
>CAKZSH010000159.1 GCA_937918905.1 uncultured Saprospiraceae bacterium | reverse complement strand
AGGAATTAAATAACCTACCTGTATGAAGAGATTATTTTTTAATATGAGGAAATGAAAAAATTAAGGCATACCCTTCGGTACGGCTTCATTTTTTTATGAAATCATATTGAAAAAGAAGCCTTCAGATGGGTAGGTTATTTAATTCCTACTCCCTAAAGTGGACTAGTGAATTTGTTCGCTTCGCTATTGGTTAATCAGGCTAGCATAGATAAATAATTTTGATTACAATATTTTTATCACCGTATCACCTAATTAACCAATAGCGAAGCGAACAAATTCACTAATTCACTTTTAATAAATCCCGTGTTCTTTAAATTCTTTATCTATGGATTTCCAATCCACAATTCCATACATAGAAGATCTGACCATTTTTAAAGGACTATTTTTGCAAATATCATCAATAAAAATCAAATCATTTTCTTTAAAATATTCCCAGTCCCATGGATGAGGTTCGATTTTCTTTTTTTCATATTTTAAAATCGAATCAATTTCGTCCGCTTGCTCCAAATACGCTCTAGCCTTTTCAAGAGTTCCATCATTACAATCAGCTCGATAAGTATTGAGAATAATTTCATGTCCAGCATCTTGAAGTTTTTTGATGACTTCAAATGCGCCTTCATTGTATTTTCCAATTTTAGGATATTCGTGTTCTACAACTGTTCCGTCAAAGTCGAGGTAAATTTTCATAAATAGGGATTTTCTACCAATCTCTTGTGGCAATTAATTCTTCAATATCAGCATCATAACCATATGCCTTTGCTATAAAAGCGAAATCTCCAGCAATTGATTCTCTTGCAGCAGTTTCAATTTCACTTTCATTCTCTCCAAATTCCTCTTCCAAACCATTAAACTTATCTGTTGCGGCATGAGTAAGTTTATATAATTCAGGAAGTGTTTTAGGCTCTTCTTTTTCGATCAGAATACATAATTCAATAAGAATTACTTTTCCTTTATCCACTAGAAAATTAGGGAAATAAGAATCTTTATACATATCCGCTAAGAAGGAATATGTTTTTAATTTTTCATTTTTTATATCCATTTGAGTCACTTTTAAATTTTTGTTTTTTGATGCTTGGTCATTATTCATGCTGCATCCTATAATTAATTCAAGTTGCGGATAATTTGATTTGAGATTGTGGGTATTAAGTATTGGGACTACGAACCATTCTCAATACCCAATACAGATCATCCCAATACAATTTTTTAAATACAAAATCATCAATCAAATTTATCCGCAACTTGAGTTAATTATAAGAGGTAGTAATAATAGATAATAATTACTCTACTCGATGGTCTTTAATGTCCTGCACCTCAACAGTTGAGTCAAAGATAACCCTCTTTCATACAGTATTTTTCTTAAAAACCTATTTTAGAGGATTCCGCTGATATTACTTTTATGTAGTATTGGCGGTTTTTTTTTGTTTATACTCAGATCAAACGCTCTTTTGAATATCGTACATCCTTGTTCTAGTATTCGATATTCAAAAAAGGCGTTTGATTTAGTTTACTCTACTCGATGGTTTTTATATGCCGTTCCTCTGGAACTTTTCGGAGTCTTTTTTCATGCTTTTCTACCAATATTTCGTGCCTCTGGCACTTATCTAATCTTGCAAGTGCCAGAGGCACGAAATATCGGTAGAAAGAAAATAAGCTAATTTTTAGTTTTCGAGTTCCAGAGGAACGGTATATAAAAACCATCGGGTAGAGTAGATAATAATTCTTTTCACTAAGGAATTGTTCTAAAATAAAAAAATGTCATCATATTTAAAAATACAATGACATTCGAAGTACTTATTAAAAAACCGTGTTTTTTTTACTAGAATTTTCTAATTCAAAGAAATTATTAATTAGTATTACATCCAGAAGATCATGGAACATAGTCTTTCAAAAATATTTTCGATAGTGCCTACTCCAAGCACTTTATCAGCGCGATTTTGTTTTTTATAAAAATCAAAAACAGGAGCAGTTTCTTTATTATAAACATCAATTCGATTAGCGATGATACTTTCATCTTGATCGTCCTTTCGCCCTGAATCTTTTCCTCTTTCCAATAATCTTTTGATCAATTCTTCGTCAGGTACATCGAGTGCCAAAAGTCCAGAGACACTTTGTCCCTTTTCTTTAAGGAAATTATCTAACGCCTCAGCCTGTGCAATCGTTCGTGGAAATCCATCAAAAATGTAGCCTGCGACATCAGGATTTTCATTCACTTTGGCTTTTAACATATTGATAGTTACGGAGTCAGGAACTAGGTCTCCTTTTTCAATATAACTTTTAGCCTCTATCCCAAGGGGCGTATCATTTTTCATATTGTAGCGAAATAGGTCTCCTGTTGAAATGTGCAATAGGCTATATTTCTCTACTAATTTATTGGCTTGTGTGCCTTTTCCTGAACCAGGAGGGCCAAACAATATTAGGTTTAACATGTGATTTGATTTTGATTAAAAACGTGCGAATATAAGAAAAAAAAGGAGGAGGAGAGGTAGGAACTGGTAGGATTTTGTTGGTTTTCTATGATTACTAAATGTTATCAGTTTGGTTTGCCATACTAGCATTTGCAGTCAGAACCCAATAAAATGTTTTCCAAAACTTCCATAACTACTCAAAGGTCTTTCCTTGTATAAAAATTATTCTACTTCTCTAAATTGAACAGAATTAAATGCTTTCTTTGGTAATTCTTCCAAGTAAACATTAGTATGCCATTTCCCAACATCAGTACAAAAAACAGTATAAACTTCTCCTACTTTTAAATATTTATTGGCAAAACTTTATCATAGTCATAGCCTTCCAGCCCACTCGAATACCGTAATCGAAAATCGTAGCCAATATTTCGTCATTTCTTACTTGACAAAATACTAGATTAATTTATCTTTTGCGTAACGTAATTTTGTAATCTAAAAAGTTATGTTTCTAGGTTTTTATAGAAAAAAGCATACTTTTTAAAGCCAATAAATATCAAACAATTCCAACAATTTTAATTACTTAAAACAAATAATTTTAAAATAAAACAACAAATTGTTGACAAATTGAAAAAGTGTATTTATATTTGCTATATATTCAAACTAATCCAAGAGAAAACACCTAGTGTTTAATAACAAAAAGTTTTAAAAATGAATATTCAAATTTTAGTAAGCAAAAAAGGAACACAAGTCGTTACTGCTACCAATTTGCATGATGTATTGGATTTGCCTTTACACAAGTACAATAGCAATATCAAAAGATGGCTATCAGATGTTTATGCTTTTGAAGATGATGTTCGTGAGCCTGTAATTATGCATGATTATGCATTGCGTAATACGAATGGAAAACGAGAAGATTACTACTTCTCATTAGAATTTGCCAAACTTGTCACTTTGAGTTCAGGTAGCCAAGTCAAGCAAGAATTGGCGAAATACTTCCTTTCATTGGAAGGTAAAACTAGAAAAGACGAGATGTTAACAAAGGATCAAGTTTTAGCTGTTTTGGAACTAACGAAAGTGATGGGCTTGATTTCTTGCCAAAAATCAGTAGAAAAACAACATCAAAATAAATTTACAGAAGCGCAAGGTAAAGCCTATGAATGGTGGAACTATCGAGCAAATCTACTAGGATATTCTGTTCGTGAATTAAAAGATAAGATGCAACAAGTAGGGCAAACCTATAAAGGTAAAAACCTCCTACAAATGTTGATGCACTTAGACAAATACGAAATTATTAGAATGGCGGTGATTGATTTGTTCCTAGCACTTGGAAAAGGGGAGCAATACTCTAAAAACATGGGCGACCTCGCCAAGGTATTTGCAAGTGAATTAAAAGTAGAAATCTGGGATGACCGAAAATCTGACCTACAATTCACTCATAATGTCAACATGGAATTAGTGAATGAAGTAAAATCCTTTCAAAATGAAGGTCAAACACTCGGCCTTTGGTCACGACGACAAACGGCTTAGTAATTGAAAATTAAAAAATGGATAATTAAAAATTTTGAATAATGTGGATCACGGTACTACGAAAATCATTAATTATTCATTATAAAGAAACTTACTTATATGATTAATGATAGTCTGATGTTTTTTGATGGTTTGAAAAAAAATACGCTGAAATGGTACGAATTTTTCAGACCATCAAACATCAACTAATCAAAAAAATCATTCTTATGCAATTTTTTGTCTCAATTCTTCAAAATGTACAACCTGACTCAGGTTGGGATGACGATACACTTCAACAAGGTGGAAAAGATGATACAGATAAAAGTCAAAATAAAGATAATCGTATCAACAAATAAAAGTCCCGAGTTTTTATAAGAGAAAAACTACACACCTTCCGTTGAATTTAATTTCGACGGGAGGTTTTTTAATTAATAACTGATGTTACGCACAAAACATATTGATTATTGAAAAATATCTTTTTGCGCAACATCAGTTAATAATTTTCACAGTTACGGTGATTCCCGTTATTCGAAATTTTTAATTATTCATTTTTAATTGTTCATTATTAATATTATATAACTAAAACATTATATTTTTGTGGCAACTTCAACCAGAACTCAAAAGAGACACTATAAAAAGAAACAGACTAAAAAAATGGCAAAAGTTACTTATAACGAGGATAACATTAGATCCCTAGATTGGAAAGAGCATATTCGCCTTCGCCCAGGAATGTATATTGGAAAATTAGGAGATGGATCAGCTGCTGATGATGGAATTTATATTTTGATAAAAGAGATTTTCGATAACTCCATTGATGAGTATGTCATGGGGCATGGAAAACACGTCGAAGTAAAAATCGAAGATGGACGAGTTTCCGTTCGAGATTATGGACGTGGAATCCCTTTAGGAAAAGTGGTGGATTGTGTTTCCAAAATCAATACAGGTGGAAAGTACGATTCCAAAGCATTTAAAAAATCAGTAGGGCTAAATGGTGTAGGTACCAAAGCAGTAAATGCTTTGTCTGATTATTTTATGGTGCAAGCCATTCGAGATGGAAAAACTAAGATTGCTGAATTCGAAAGAGGTGTCATTACGAGTGATGCTAAAATCAAAAAATCGAAAGAAGAAAATGGAACTTTGATCGAATTTGAACCTGATCGTTCTATTTTTAAAAAATATAAATTCCGACCTGAATATGTTGAAACCCAATTGTGGAACTACGCATTTTTGAATGCAGGTCTTAAAATTCATTTTAATAAAAAAGTCCTTTACTCTAAAAACGGACTATTTGATTTATTGACCAAAAAAGTAGGCGGAGAGGAATTACGTTATCCAATTATTCATTTGAAAGGTGAGGATATTGAAGTAGCGATTTCACACGGGCAACAGTATGGCGAACAATACCATTCATTTGTCAATGGTCAAAATACTACTCAAGGAGGAACTCACCTTGCAGCTTTTCGGGAAGCAATAGTTAATGCAGCTAGAAAATTTTATAATAAAAATTTTGATGCAAAAGATGTACGTGCGTCTATTGTTGCAGCAATAAGTGTACGAGTGGAAGAACCTGTTTTTGAATCACAAACAAAAACTAAATTAGGTTCTCTCAATGTTGCACCAGGTGGAGCAACCATGCGATCTTTTGTCAATGATTTTATTGGAAAAGAGTTAGATAATTTTTTACATAAAAATAAAGAGGCTGCGGATGCATTGTTGAAAAGAATCCAACAATCAGAAAGAGAGCGAAAAGAAATTGCTGGTATCAAAAAACTAGCGAACCAAAGAGCCAAAAAAGCTAACCTTCACAATAAAAAATTAAGAGATTGTCGATTGCATTTTTCTGATACTAAAAAGAAAGTTTCAGAAGAAGACAAATTAAGAACAACGGTTTTTATTACAGAGGGAGATTCGGCAAGTGGATCGATTACGAAAGCTAGAGATGTGCAGACGCAAGCTGTTTTTAGTCTTCGTGGAAAGCCATTAAACTGTTTTGGTTTATCGAAAAAGGTGGTGTATGAAAATGAGGAATTAAACTTACTGCAACATGCACTCAATATTGAGGACAGCATGGATGATCTTCGATACAATCGAGTAGTCATTGCAACGGATGCCGATGTGGATGGAATGCACATTCGATTATTGTTATTGACTTTCTTTTTGCAGTTTTTCCCTGACTTAGTTCGAGGTGGACATTTATATATTTTGGATACGCCATTGTTTAGAGTGCGGGATAAAAAGACGACTCACTATTGCTACAGCGAGGAAGAAAAGAAAGCTGCAATTAAGTCATTGAGAGGTAAAGCAGAGATCACTCGATTCAAAGGTTTAGGTGAGATTTCGCCAAGTGAGTTTGGTGATTTTATAGGAGAGGATATTCGTTTGGATCCTGTAGTGATGAGCGAAGACACGAGTATTGAAGGTGTCCTTTCTTATTATATGGGTAAAAATACGCCTCAACGGCAAGGTTTTATTATTGATAATCTGCGAGTTGAATTGGATGCTGTGGAAGATGATCCCGAAGCAGTTGATGATGAAGAAAAGGTTAAAGAAGAAGCACTTTCTAATTAGAACCAAATACTTTTGAATTTTTAGCCGCAGATTACGCTGATTTTTTATGATTGTCGAATAACGTATTATAGAAAAACCAAAAAAAATCAGCGCAAATCTGCGGCTAAAAAAAATACATAGTAGAAAATTATTCATTATTCATTTTCAAATATTCATTACCTAAACCTGTCGAATTGTCCTGTTTTTCATAGAAAAAATGCCAAAAGGAGCATTGGTATTAGGATATTTCGCAATGGCACATCAATTGACCCTACACTCAAAGTGTTAGTAATTTATCAAAAACTGACACCCTGTCAAGCAATCAAATTAAGTTTGAGAAACGTTTTATTAAGTAGAAAAATGTAAATTGATTACATTTTTATTGATTCAAAATAAAAATCGAATGATGAATTTTAAAATGTAGATCAAACAAGATTTTTGATTTATTCAAAATTCAAAATTCAAAACTCATCATTCAAAATTATTTTGTCGAGAGAAATTTTAATTCAAAAAACAAGGCGAAGGGAACAGTTTTTCTTTTTCCAAAAAAGAAAAATACGAATAAGCCTCAATCCATATAATCATGATGTTTGAAGATTTTTTTTACCCACAAGGTTTTGATGACGATGTAGAATTCATGCCATTATTTTCAGTAGACGAAGGAGCCGAAAGCAATCCTGATGAAACCTACTCAGAAGTACTTCCAGTCTTAGCTTTAAAAAATACAGTTTTATTTCCAGGCATAGTTATTCCGATTACAGTTGGTCGTGATAAGTCACTCAAGGCGATTCAAAAGGCGTATGCTGAGGACAGAATGATTGCAGTACTTTCTCAAAAAGACACAGAAGTAGAAGATCCTAAAATGAACGATCTTTTTGCAGTAGGAACAATTGCAAGAATTGTAAAATTATTGAAAATGCCCGACGGAACGGCGACTGCAATTCTGCAAGGACGGAAGCGATTCATTTTGGGGGAGTTGTTATCACATGCACCTTATTTGGAAGGGAGCATCACGGTGGTTGATGATATTCAACCCAAAGATACAATGGAGTTTGAAGCGATCATTTCATCTATTAAAGACATGGCAAGACAAATCATTGAGTTGTCTCCAAATATTCCATCGGAGGCAGTTGTGATTTTGAAAAATATAAATAAAAATGCTTTTCTCCTCAATTTTATCGCGTCGAATTTGGGAATAAAAATTCCTGCAAAGCAACAAATTTTAGAAACGCACCAATTGGACAAACGTGCGGAAACAGTTTTGGGACACATGGATAGTGAGTTACAATTGTTGGAACTGAAAGATAAAATTGAAGGAAAAGTAAGAGGTGATATTGAAAAACAACAACGGGACTATTTTTTGAATCAACAACTTAAAACGATTCAAGAAGAGCTAGGGCAAAACCCACATGAGGAAGATATCAAGCGGATGATCGAAAGGGCAGAAGCTAAAGAGTGGCCTACTAATGTTGCAGAAGTTTTTCAAAAAGAAGTTAAAAGATTACGTCGAGTCAATCCACAAGTGGCAGAATATTCTGTATTGATGAATTATTTGGATGTGCTATTGGACTTGCCTTGGAACGAAGTTACAGAGGATAATTTTGATTTGAAAAATGTAAAAAAAGCGTTGGATGGAGATCACTTTGGTTTGGAAAAAGTGAAAGAAAGAATTTTAGAACACTTGGCGGTTTTAAAATTAAAAGGAGATATGAAAGCTCCTATTATTTGTTTGGTTGGCCCTCCGGGAGTTGGAAAAACTTCTTTGGGACGTTCCATTGCAAATGCTTTAGGTAGAAAATTTATTCGAATGTCTTTAGGAGGATTGCATGATGAATCTGAAATTAGAGGACATCGAAAAACTTATATTGGAGCCATGCCTGGTAGAATTATTCAATCTATTAAAAAGGCAAAAACGTCCAATCCTGTTTTTATTTTAGATGAAATTGATAAGGTGGGAAGAGACCATCGAGGAGATCCATCATCGGCACTTTTGGAGGTGCTTGACCCTGAGCAAAACACTACTTTTCAAGATAACTATTTGGATGTCGAATATGATTTATCGAAAGTGTTATTTATTGCAACGGCCAATTCATTGAGTACCATTCAACCTGCCTTGTTGGATAGAATGGAAATCATAGAAGTGAGTGGATATTCGACTGAAGAAAAAGTGGAGATTGCAAAACAGCACCTCATTCCAAAGCAAAGAAAGGAACATGGATTAAAAGCTAAGGATGTAAAAATTTCAGCAAAAACTATTAATTCAATTATCGAAGGCTACACGAGAGAATCAGGTGTTCGTTCTTTGGATCGACAAGTAGCTGGTGTGATGCGAGGTATTGCAAAGCGAGTGGCGATGGAAGAAAAATATGAGTCTAGCATCAAAACAGAACACTTGAACGAGTTGCTTGGCCCTACTCGATTTTCAAAAGATATGTACCAAGAACAACAGTCTCCTGGTGTGACAGTTGGTTTGGCTTGGACTAGGGTAGGAGGTGATATTTTATTTATCGAGTCCAGCTTGAGTAAAGGAAAAGGTCGATTAACCTTAACAGGTAACTTGGGAGATGTAATGAAAGAATCTGCAACAACAGCATTGACCTATTTAAAATCGAATGCTGAAAAGTTCAAAATCAAACCTGAGCTTTTCGAAGAAAATGATATTCACATTCATATTCCAGAAGGGGCGATTCCAAAAGATGGGCCATCAGCAGGGATTACCATGTTGACTGCATTGGCTTCTATTTTTAAAAATAAAGCGGTTAAACCTTTCTTGGCAATGACAGGTGAAATTACGCTAAGAGGAAAAGTACTACCTGTAGGTGGAATTAAGGAAAAAATACTAGCTGCAAAACGTGCTGGTATAAAAGAATTAATTCTTTGTAAGGTCAATGAGAAACACATCAAAGAAATTGAAAAATCCTACCTCAAAGGATTGAAATTCCATTATGTGGATAGAATGGATGAAGTATTGAAAATTGCCTTGAAATAGGAAAAGGCCGCTTCGCTGTGAGAGGTGAGACCATTCGCTGTGCTCATTGAGAGACCGCTTCGCTGTGAGACTGACGAAAAATCGTAGAAATCGAAATTCGTCAATCTCACAGCGAAGCGGTCTCTCAGTTGCCACAGGTAACGGTCTCTTCTCTGACAGCAAAGCGGTCTTTTTCGTTAAATGTCTGTTAACTGAAAAATAATGGACATGATTTTGTTTCCCTCCCAACGTTTCATTCCCAACATTTCGTTATCTTTATTGTTAGAAAAGAATTAGATCTATTTCGAAGGATTTTAGTAAAAATAGCATCTAATACTTAAAAGCTAATGAGGACTTCATTTTTAATATCGAAAAATTCAAGATGAAATTTAAATATTTATTATTACCAATTTTTGCCTTATTAATGGTGAGTGAAATGGTGGCACAGGTTCAAACTGAGGTGTCAGCAGATAGTAATTTGATTCAATTCTCAGGGATGGTGCTTGACGGTACGACGGATGAACTACTGCCAGTCCCTTATACTAATATTTTTATTCAAGAGAGTTCACGAGGAACTTACTCTGATTTCAATGGGTTTTTCTCGATTGTGGTTGAAAAGGGAGAGGAAGTGGAGTTCTCTGCAATTGGTTATCAAACCGTAACATTTGTCATTCCAGATACTTTGACAGAACAGAGATATTCTATTGTACAATTGATGAGTGTGGATACTATTAACTTGCCTGAGGCGATCGTCTTTCCTTGGCCGAGCCGAGATCATTTTAAACAAGAGTTTTTGGCAATGGATGTGACCAGAGAAATGCAGGATCGTGCAGTTGCGAATTTGGCAAGTGATGCGTTGGCTCGAATGCGAAATTCTGTTCCTGCGGATGGAAATGAAAGTTCTGATTTTTATTTGAGACAACAAGCGAGAAGTTATTATCATATCGGACAAACTCCTCCTATGAATATTTTTAGCCCTGTGGCTTGGAAGCAGTTTTTTGATGCGTGGAAAAATGGGGATTTTAAAAGAAAGAAAAAGAAGAAGAAAAAGAAAAGTGAGTTGCCTGAGAATAAGTTAGGGTTTTAGGAATTTTACCACATATGGCATATAAGAAGGGACACATAAGGCACATTAGATTTTCGAACTAATGTGCCTTATGTGTCCCTTCTTATATGCCATATGTGGTAAAAAAAAAATTAACTCACTTCCATAACTGCCATTTTCTTCAACCGCTTAGGTACTTGAAATCTAGGTCCCAAGCGTTGTTCATACTCCTCACACTTTTCAATAAAGTTTTCAATTCCATAATCATTGACAAATTGGTAAACGCCACCTTTGAATGATGGAAATCCCCATCCAAAAATACTTCCCAAGTTTCCTTCCTCCACCGTTTGAATAATTCCTTCTTGCAAACACCAAAACGCTTCGATGACTTGAACAAAAAGTAATCGTTCGATGATTTCTTGTTTTGCAATTGTATTGTTGGAATTTGGAAAATGAGCAGTTAGTTCTTTCCAAATTTGTTTGTCGTCATTATGATATTCATAAAAGCCTGCCCTTTGACGAGCCCCTTTTCGATTTAATTCATTAATCATTTTTACTAAAACATCAACCGCAGGATGCTTGATATATTTTGAACCATAATTTTCTGCTGCTTGATTTTCATATCGTAGTACGATGTCCAACGATAACTCATCAGCGAGAGTCAGAGCACCTTTGGGCATTCCTGCTTGCAGGCTCAAATTTTCAATTAACGCAGGGGCAAAGCCTTCTTGTAATAATGTAATTCCTTCGAGGATAAAAGTATTTTGAACTCTTGCTGCAAAAAATCCCCAGTTGTCTTTTACCACAATTGGAGTTTTTCTAATTGCTTTTATAAAATCAAAAGCACGAGCAATACTTTCATCCGATGTTTTTTTACCTCGTACTACTTCTACCAATGGCACCTTATCAGCAGGAGCAAAAAAATGTAACCCTACAAAATTTTCAGGTCGAATAGATGCAGTTGCTAATTTTGTAATTGGAATAGAAATCGTATTCGTTGCAAAAAGTGCATATTCATCGAGGTGCATTTCTGCTTCACGAGTTACATTGTTTTTTACTTTTTGATTTTCAAAAACCGCTTCAATGACCAAATCACAATCCTGAAATTCTTTTGGATTATCAGTTGTTGTTAATTTTTGTAAAAGTGCAGGTACTTTCTGTTGCGTTAATTTTCCTTTCTCAACGACTTCTCGAAATTTATGCTCACACAAACTTCGACCTCTTTCTGCAACTGATTTTGAAATATCTTTTAACACCACTTCCATTCGATTCACCAAGCAAAGGAAAGCAATGCTAGAACCCATATGACCTGCTCCAATAATTCCTATTTTTTTGACTCTAAATTTTCCATAACCTTTGGGGCGACTGCTTCCTTCTTTGATTGCATTGAAATCATACCAAAAAGCTTTGGTCATATTTTTCGATTGAGGACTCTTAACCAATTCCGTATAATATCGACTTTCGATTCGGCAAGCAGTATCAAAATCAACCAATGAGCCTTCCACTAAAGTATCTAAAATAGCAGCAGGAGCAGGGTAATTATTTTTATATTTTTGGATCAATTGCGAAGTTAGGAAAGAAACATGTGCCGCCATTTTTGGATGCCTGGCAGTTCCTCCTGGAATTTCTCCTCCTTTGGTATCCCAAATTCTTCGACCTTCTTGATGTTCCATTAACCATTTTTTGGCCAAGATCATCATCTCCTTTTCGTCTTTTGCTAACTCATCTACAATTCCAGCACGGAGTGCTTCTTTGGGTAAAAATCGTTTTCCATCTGCTAATACATGGTAAGCTTTTTCAATTCCTAAAATCCATAACATTCTAATTACGCCGCCACCACCAGGCATCATTCCTAGCGTCACTTCAGGATGACCTAGTCGAATTTTTGGATCATCAATGGTAATTCGATAATGACAGGCTAGTGCCAATTCAAAGCCACTCCCTAATGCAGAACCATTGACTGCTGCCACAACTGGAACTCCTGGGCTTTCCAAATCTCTAAAAAACTGTTGCATGTTTTGGGAAAAATCAAAAATGGTTTTTGGATCAGTTGCCTCATGTAAATAATCTAAATCACCTCCTGCAAGAAAGTTTTTCTTATTGGAAGTAATGATAATTCCACGAAGCGAACCTTTCGCTTTTTCTTTTTGTAAATACTCCAAAACTGGAGTGAACTTTTCCCGAATGGTATGATTGATAATATTGTGATTTCGCCCTTCCATACTTAAAGTAAGGGTTACAATATTGTCAATGTCTTTTTTATAATGAATCATTATTAATGAATAATTTTATTCTGAGTCAAGGTGTGACTTTTGAGTCACGCTTTGACTTCTAGTATTTTTTTGATTTTAAGTCAAAGCGTGACTTTGGAGTCACACCTTGGCTACTTCAGAGTCACACCTTGACTTAAGATGGTCTTTTAATTAAACGGTCAATAACCTTTTTGAGGTTTAATTTTTTGTAAAAATAATTATAAAATCGAGGTTTTATATTTTAGAGTTTTCCCATTTTCAACTATTCATCCCATTTTTTATAAAATCAGTAGATAAATCCTACGTTAGCGGTTTAGGACTTTTATATTTGTAGAAATAATGTAACCGCCAAATTCATTTGGCAGGTTGGCATGAGTAAATAAAAACACGTTTTAAACAACCTGCCAAATGAATTTGGCGGTTACATTTTACAATCAAAAAAAATAAAATATGGCAAAGAGAAAATTGCAATTAACTGGTTTCGCAAGATTATTTTTATTCTTAGTAATAATGCTTCCTGCATTGTTTTTTGGAGTTTCTTATGCAAAAGGAGAAGATGGAATGCAAACTTTAAAAAATCTTATAGGAATGGAATCATCTGATGATGGAGGTGAGAGTGCATCGACTACAAAACCTGCTTCTGAGACTTTTGTAAATGGAGAAGTGAAAAGACTTCAAGATGAATTAGAGGAAAAAGAAAGCCGTTTAAAAGATCTTTATCAAGAAAATGAATTATTGAAAAAACAGGCTGATGATGCTAAAGCGGAATTGGAAGAAGTGAAGCGACAATTGGAAACTATTAAAAGGCGATAGGGCAAAAATTAGACCCAATTTTAAATATACAAAAATCAAAAATGAGGCTACCAATTCTAACGTTTTTCCTGCTATTTATCAACTTCAATCTATTGAGTCAGCATATTGAATCTGGTTCAATATGGCAAGCTGAAATGGTTTATGATACGCTTGATAATAAATTACCAAGAGAGAGAATCCAACGATTCATGTATTTTGAAAATGAAAGTGAAATTTCTACTTTGGTTATCTATGAAAAAATGAGTATGACAAATGGCGAAGTAATCATTTCCTATTTGGTCGAAGCCAATAATCTTGAAAAAAAATCAGATTCAGAATATAAAGTAAAAGAGTTTCGAGTTGATAAATTGCAATTGATTAATAGTGATTCAATCTATTATAAAGAAAAATATTTTAACGTAGGATTCAAGCGATTAAATGTTAATCAAAGTTCAATAACCCAAAAGCAATTAATGGATTTTTTACTAAGTAGTAGCGTCAGAAAATACTACAAAAACGGAGAACCATTTAATCAAATTCATACTTACAAAAGTACTGGAGAGAAAGCGATACAAGAAGTAGATTCACACTCAAATTGGGAATCAGATTTTAGAGTTTTTAGTTTTGAAGGATTTTTATTTTTAAAAGGGATAACATCAGCACCTATGATAATCGAAAAATTAGAAAATGGAAAATTGATTGGGAAAGAATTTGATGTAAGATATGATGTTAAGAATATTGAAATAAAAAAAGAAAAGTTGTAGTTAACAATGTATGTTATGAAAAGATTGTTTTCTTTCCACCATTCCTTACCCATCGTAAATCTACCCTAAATTTAATTTCCCATCATTGGACATCATCAAAAAAAATAACGACTTTTGCGACTTATTTTATAACCTAAATTTTTAAAATCACAGTCCATGATAAAGATACTTATTAATGATGGAATTCATCCTGATGGAAAACTTTTGCTAGAAGATGCTGGTTATCAGGTAGTTACAGAAAAAGTTGCTCAAGATGATTTGGCAACTGAATTACCAAAATACAATGCAATCGTGGTGCGAAGTGCCACTAAAGTTCGACAGAGTTTGATCGATCAATGTCCTAATCTTAAAGTCATTGCTCGTGGTGGAGTAGGGCTGGATAATATTGATGTAGATTATGCAAGAGGAAAAGATATCAAAGTAATGAATACACCTACTGCTTCCTCTCAAGCAGTTGCAGAATTAGCATTTGGTCATATGTTTACGATTGCAAGATCATTGCATGATGCGAATCGTGAAATGCCTGCCAAAGGAGATACGGAGTTTAAAGTTTTGAAAAAAGCTTATTCCAAAGGAATGCAATTACGTGGAAAAACTTTAGGGATTTTTGGTTTTGGAAATATTGGACAAGAGACAGCACGAATTGCAGTTGCTTTGGGAATGAATGTTTTACCAGTTGATCCTCAAGTGAATGAAACTGAAATTGGTGTAAATGTTTTTAACTCAGATGAAGTGAAATTATCTGTAAAATTAAAAACTGTAACCTTGGATGAAATGTTGGCAAAAGCTGATTTTATTTCATTGCATGTTCCATTTATTGGAAAGCCATTTTTCTCAACTGATGAATTTGCGAAAATGAAAGACGGTGTGATTTTAATCAATTGTGCTAGAGGTGGTACTGTCGATGAAGAAGCATTGTTAGCAGCATTGGAAAGTGGAAAAGTTGCAGCTGCTGGTTTGGATGTTTTTGAAAATGAACCTACTCCTCGAAGAGCGTTATTGGATCATCCAAGAGTTTCTTTGACGCCGCATATTGGAGCTTCTACTTTGGAAGCACAAGCGAATATTGGACGAGAGCTGGCAGATCAATTGATTGCATTTTTTGGATAGCATTTAATCGTTTTCACGAGGTCAAGGTTTGACTTTTTCAGTCAAGCCTTGACTTATGAGAACATCAATATAAGTCAAAGCCTGACTTTCCGAGTCAGACTTTGAACTCGCGTTTGTCGAAAGCTAAATAGATTTTATAAAAAAAACTCCTGTGTTTCGAGTACAAATATTTACTCAAAAACGCAGGAGTTTTTTTTTGGGAAAAGTTGAAATTATATTGAAAGGTGGATTTCAAATTATCGTTTATTAAATTAGAAAGTCCTTCCAGATTTTAAAAATTGGAAGGACTAGAGTTGCAAAATGAATTTCATTTATTTTAACTGATGGGAAAAAAAACGCACGACACACAACTCATTGTAGAATGATACGAATATCAAGTTTTTGGAATTTACAAATGAATTAGTGTATGCCGTGCAAGTGCGTCAGGTGTTTTCTCATGTATTTCTTAAATGAAGTAGGAGCAATGAACGTTGAAAAGTAAAATCTCATAGTTCATTAAACTTACTCTATATTTTCGGTTTATTTAAGGTTTCATAACTACCAACTTTCGAGTAATCGAAGTTGAAGGAGTTTTTAATTGATACCAATACACTCCATTAGATGGAAAAACATCTCCATCAATAATTAGTGTGTGTAGGCCAACAGATTGCGTTGTGTGATAGTCGTATAAAATTTTTCCAGAAATATCTTAAATCTGAAATTCTATCGGTGTATGAAAGGGTAAATAAAATTTTATTTCGGTGGATGTTGAAAACGGATTCGGTTGGTTTTGAAATAATATGGCATTATCCGTATTTGAATATAAATCTAAGTGATTTTTTTCAAATAATAAATCAATTCCATGTATTTTATTTTTTATATTATATCCTTCAGCAGTCGTCAGGTTCGAATTTAACCATAAACTATTTTGAAGGAAATCGGTGTTTATGGCCTTAATTTCCAAGTAAAATAAAGGATTTTTGTCAAATAATTGAGTAGAATGATCTCGAACCCAACTACGGGTAATTGTCCCATTTTTATGGAATTTCCAACCAAAATTTTCTTTTTTTACTACTCCGTTTTAATTTGTCTTCAACTAAAATATTTCCCCAACAATTATTTCCCGAAACAGGATCAACAACTGAAATCATTAGGTTTTGACCCACATGACTACAGTTGACAATGTTCCCAATATCATTTCCATTGATGTCCATGACATGTACTTCAAGTGGGCCAGTACAACTATAGGAAGAGGAAGTCATCATACTAGGTGTGACTACTGCAAATCCAGTTTCAGGTAAAGAAAGATTGATTTGTCCATTGCAATCAAGGACACAAAATTCATTTTCAATTGTGGTTGCAAATGAATTTTGATAAAGCGAGATAAGTATCAAGACTACCCATAGGATGGTAGACTTAACTAAGTTAAGTGTTTTCATAATAACCGTTTTTTGTCAACCTGAAATCGACAAAATTATTTTTTAGGGAGTAGGAATTAAATATTTAATGTGACAGGCTAAGTAACGGTCAAAGAATGATTTTGAAGAATGAAAGGGTAAGAAGTTTTAGACAAATTAAGTACCTTTGAGTTGGTCAAAATAAAAGAATGGAAATGAAGTTTAGTCAGTTTTTTTGATTTAAAAACCCACTTAAAATCATGTTTGTATTATTAATCAGTATAGTTATATCCTTATTTGTTGCGATGCTTTTTCTGAATGTTTATTTCAGAGTAAAAGTTTTTAAAGTATATAAAGTACTGGTACAAAATAAAATTCAGTTTGATGCTTCGCATTTTTTTGATAAGAAAAAAATGGAAAATGAAGTGATGGCAAAACATCCTGAACATCGAGGCGAGATAGAAACATTTGTGAGGCATATGCGGTATTCAATCAGTATGGCTACGGTATTGATTGCATTGATTACGATGTTTGGAGCAATTCTAATGTACTATCGACATGGGATATAAATCAAAATCAAAATGTCAATCAAAATCAAAAACCGAATAACGGGTGCTCGCCATTATTCGGTTTTTGATTTTGATTGACATTTTGATTTTGATTCAAACTTGTCTTAATCAATAATTTTTTGAAACTTCTGAGTGTACGTTCCACTTTTAGAATTAAATACTTTTATTACATAAGTACCAGGAATAAATGAACCTGCTTGATCCAACTCTACCACATGTAGTCCATCTGTAATTTCTACTTTTTGTCGAATGATTTCTTTTCCATAAATATTATAAATCGCAAATTCCAAATCTCCTTTTTCAAAATCACCAAAAGAAATACTTAAGTGATTTAAGACAGGATTGGGATATGTTGAAAGTTTACCAGAGAATATTTTAATTGCTTCGATATGACTAAAAGTAGTAGTTCCATCAAAGTCAGTTTGTTGTAGTCGATAGTAGTTAGTACCTCTATTGGGTTCGTGATGTGTAGTTGAATAGGTATTGACAATTGATGAATTACCAGCTCCTTCTATTCTTTCAATATTGGTGAAATTAACACCATCCGTGGAATGTTGAATACTAAAAAACTCATTGTTGATTTCATTTGCAGTAGCCCATTTAATTTGCACATCATCGGCAATTAATTCAGCAGTAAAAGTGATTAACTCTATTGGTAAAGCAGCAGCACCTTCGTATGCTCCGATGTCAATTGTTCCATTTGCAATACGATTGAATTTAGCTAAATCAGTAAACTCACTATTTTGTGTATTGTCTCCCGCATCAATTGCAGGTGAGCTAAGTGTAAGTGTTAAATCGCCTCCTGCTTGATAAGTAAATAAAGGGTCAATATTATAAATCATTCCTGCTCCGCAAGTAATGTTAGGATTAGTACCGCTCTGAAGTGCAGTACAATCTGCTGCATCTACTAAGCTGTATTGAATGGTGGGAGAACCTTCAACTGATCGGATAACTTGTGAATTAAAGGGAGCATTATTTCCCCAAATAATCGTATTAGAAATGATAGGACTACTGTTTCCGCCCACACTTCCATTGCAATAAATTGCGCCTCCTGTTCCACCTGCACCTGTAGTGAAATTTCTTACAAAAGTACAATTGATAATATCAGGACTACTATTCCCGGTATCTGTTCCATTGTTATAAATGGCTCCAGCAGCAAACCCGCTATTGTCATAAAATCTACAATTGATAATTATTGGACTTGATTCTCCATTTGAAATACTTCCCAAATTATACATTGCACCACCATGACCTTGAGTTGAAGTATTACTTTCAAAATTACATTGTTTGAAAGTAACATTAGCACTTCCTCCTTGACCACCATGATTAAAAACTGCTCCGCCAGATTCTCCAGCTAAGTTATTGGCAAACATACAATCAATAAAAATTGTAGAAATATCTCCAGAACTATATCCACTATTATAAACTGCTCCACCACTAAAACCAGATTCATTTTTTTCGAAAGTACAGTTTTCGAAAATAGGAGAAGCAACTCCTCCTGCACCTGCTTCAATATAAATTGCTCCACCATTGTCTTCGGAGGTATTACTTTTAAATGTACAATTATTGATAACAGGATTACTTGGATTACTATCAGCATAAGAACTAATAAACATTCCTGCTCCACTTTTTAAATAAATTCCATCAGCATTTCCATCTTGAATTGTAAATCCATCAAGGATGAAAAACGTGGTGGTTTTGTTAACAAAAATCACATTATTACTATTATCAGTAACATCACCTTGAGTTCCAATATCTCCACTTAATATAGTAAGGTTGTTTTCCCAATCTCTTTGGCTAAGAGTAGTTTCAGTACCAATAAATCCGCCGTAGATTTCAATATTTTGAGGTATTTGAAATGAAACTAATCGATTGGTAGTAGACGTGGGAAAGTAAGTTCCTTGAGCGACCCAGATCTGATCTCCACTTGAAGCATTGTTAAGTGCTGTGGATAATTCGAGATAAGCATCTGTCCAAGAAGATCCATTATTAACTCCTCCAATATTTGATGCATCGACAAAAATAGTATTTTGACCTTGAGTAAAGGAGGCAAGGGAAAGTAGAAGCGTTAAGCAGGTTAGCTTTAAACAATTGATAGTCATGATTGTCGGTAATTGGTGATTTTTTAATGTCTTTAATTTGAGGGGAATGAGGGAGAGAAGTTATGTAAGAGGGAATTATTCAATCTCCATACAAAAATAAGGTAAGATTGAATACCATAACATACCGTAGTTATGGTAATTATTAGTATTGGTTTTAATTGCATATGTTTTTGATAGTGATGAGCTATGGTACTCTTATGTTACGAAACTCATCACTCATAGCTCATCACTATCAATTTAGGCCATAGCCACTAAAAGTTCTTCTAGTTCTTGAGTTGAAAATGCTTTTTGCGAAAGATTGATTTCTTCTCTATGATTGATATAACCAGATGCTAGGATAAGGTCTTGATTATGTTCAGCCATAATTTCTACTTGGGTAGCTAAATAGAAAACTCTATCTTTTACTGAAAGCCCTTTTTCAATTTTTTTGATGGTTTTTATCTTACCTCCATTGTGAGCATTGGCGATAGCGATTTGCCATTCTTTAAGTTTAAGAGAAAGGTCTTTTATATAAGGATTAAGAGTTTGAAACCTATTGTCAGTAGACATTTTTTGAACCAAATTTTCTGCAAATGTAATTTGTTGATGAGTATTCATCATTTTGAAAGGGACTCCAATTGAGGGGATCATACGTGCTAATTTTTATGGGTGAAGTAAATTTTAAATACGTTTTTTATATATAATATTTAATAATATCAAATATCATTCCATTGCTTTTTATATTGCTTACATCTATTTTACAGGTATATTATTTTGGTTTTTGGGTTTTTTTAACAATAATTCGTTACAACTGCTTCCAGATATTCAATCGTAAAGCCAAATTTCTAACTGGCAATATTTTTGAAAAACAAGTTTAGAATATCCTTCCTTTTCATCTTTGATGAGTTCCTCTCAGAGAAACACCAACCTCTAAAACAACAGTACTACCCATGAAAAAAGCCGCCAGCATTATTTAGTATCTTCTCAACTTTTATACTCTTCGGTTATTTAATTCCTACTCCCTTATTCTGCAAATTCTGCTAACTGGAATGATTCTAATACATGAACCCTGTTCAAGATATTGTAAATGTTTTGTTAGGAAATAATATTGAAGGTGAGGTACAACTTGAGGTCTATCAACAAAATGGACAAAGGATTTTTGCAGGAAGTTTTGACGCTACTGGAAATCAACTAAATCTTCCAGTCGATCAACTCAATATTAAATCAAAAGGATTCTATACTATTTTATATCATAACAATGGTCGTACGGAGACCTTGTGATTTATAAAAGTGGATTAGTGTATTAGATATTAATTTTGAATTTTGAATGATGAATTTTGAATTTCACAAAATTACGGACACATTCAAAATTCACCATTCAAAATTCAAAATTAATATCTAATACTTAATCGGCTCAAAATTTTTAAAAATAGGTGTTCTTGCAGCCTCTGCTCTTTCTCTATATCCTTTCCAATCTTTAGCAAAGAAATTATTTATTTTATCCAAAACATCTTTCACTTTATCCTCAGCTTGTTGTGTTGCGAATTGAGCCATCTGACTAGGATTGCCTTGTGATGCATAAATATACCTTTGCGCAGTAAACAAATAAGAAGTGATTTTATCATCTGATCTTTGAATCCCTTTTGCATCTTGAGCAGTAGTAAAAAGATGTTGAATTTGAGTGATACTATCCTGCATCGCTTTTCCTAATTCTTTGATTTCTTTTTTGATTTCGTCAGGAGCATTAATCATGGAACTGTTGACTAATTTAATAGTCTTTTTAGCAGCCTTCAATTGGTCAAAACCTTCCGTTGCACTATTGACTAATTTTGAGAAATCATTTACTGCTTTTTCTTGTTGTGCGAGTTGAGTGGAAGTAACGTTAAGCCTTGGGTCAAGGTTAACATTTACCATCGTAGAGTCTTTAAAATCACCATAAATAAATAAGGCTTTGTACTGGCCAGGTAAAACAAATGCACCACGTCCAGGAGGATCAGCATCAGGTTTAGTATCTCGCCAAGAAGGGAAGCGGACACCATTTCTTCGCATGTCCCAACTGATACGATTCATTCCTGTTTCTAACTTTCTTGAAAAAGTTCTCAAGGTATCACCAGTACTATCCATAATATGGATTTTGGCTTTTTTATCTTTTGGCCCAGCTTTCTTTTTTGGTTGGTCAGGCGTTTTGGAAATGTCTTGTTTTTTATTTTGCTTCTTTTTTCTTTTTTTCTTGGAAACCTCTTTTGGCATTTTTTCTTTCTTCTTTTTATCTTTTTTCACCCAAAGAGAAATCATTGGATTCGCCATTTTATTATCACCTTTAAAAACAGCATCGGCATGAAATCGGACTCCATCTACTGATCGAATATTTGCCATATAACCATCACTAGCTGAGATTACATCAAATGGTCGATCTAACATTTTACCATTAGTTTTCGCCAATTCTCTAAACACTCGAATGTCATCAAAAATCCAAGCGGCTCGGCCAAATGTACCCACGATCAAATCATGGTCACGAGGATGAATTTTTAAATCACGAGTAGAAACGGATGGAAAATCTTTCATCCATTTGTTCCAAGTATTTCCTTTGTCCAAAGAAAAATACAATCCAAAATCAGTTCCTAAGAATAATAAATTTTCTTCCACAGGATCTTGTACGATAGAAAGCGTATGTCCTTTGATATTATTTTTATCAGCAATTCTTCTAAATGTTTGTCCGTAATTAGTAGTGTGATAAAGGTATGGAGTCCAATCATTTTGACGATAATTATTAACCACGACAAATGCTTCTCCTGCATTTTTTTGAGAAACTTCAATGTATGGAATCCAAGCGTTACGAGGTGCTCCTGGAAGTCTATTGTTAAGGTTTGACCAGTTTTTACCACCGTCACGAGTTAGTTGAAGATTACCATCATCCGTTCCTACCCAAATGACATCTTCGTCCACAGGACTTGGAAGGATTGCTAAAATGGTTGCATGATTTTCAGCTCTAGTTACATCAGGAGTCAAGCCACCTGTTTTTAAACCTGCATTGATTTTAGATGTATCATTGGTAGTTAGGTCAGGAGAAATAATTTCCCAACTCATTCCTGAGTTTTCACTTTTATGAACAAACTGACTTCCAAAATAAAGTCCATTATCATTAAAAGGATTTTGTGCAATAGCAGCATTCCAATTGAATCGCAATTCCGTTCCTTCAGGATGGACAGGTTTGATAGACATGGTTTTTCCAGTTTCTCTATCCACATATCCAACAAATCCTCCTTGCGACATCGACCATAAATATCGAGAATCATTTTTCTTAAAAATCATATCAAAACCATCTCCAAACATTACCTCTCGCCAGTCCTCATTTCGAATACCTCCTCGCTTCCAAATCGAACTTGGCCCAACCCATGAACCATTGTCTTGCATTCCACCTCCGATGTTGTAGGGGATTTCCATATCGTAGTTGATATGATAAAATTGAGCAACAGGAAGGTTCTCTACGAATCTCCAATTGACTCCATTATCTCTTGAAATATTGATCCCCCCATCATTTCCTTCAATCATGTATTTAGGGTCTGTTGGATGCTGCCAAAAAGCATGGTGATCGGGATGAACTCCTTTGCCATAATCCAAAAGTATTTCAAAAGTTTTTCCGCCATCTTCACTTTTTGAAACATAAGTCCAAAGATTCCACAACCGATTTTCATTGCCAGAATCCACAAAAATATCTGCATAATAAAATGGACGATTTCCAATATTGTCTTTTGAAACTAATTTCCAACTTGCACCTCCATCGGTTGATTTGTACAAACCATTTTCTTTGGCTTCAATTAATGCATATACAATGTTAGGTTTGGAAGGAGCAAATGACATTCCGATACGTCCCAAGTTTCCTTTTGGCATTCCATCTTCACTAGTTAGTTTTTTCCAAGTTTCCCCACCATCATAAGTGATGTGCATACCTGAACCTTTTCCACCTGATTCGAACGTCCAAGGTTTTCTTCCAAACTCCCACATGGCTGCAATTAGTTTGTTAGAATTTGAAGGATCCATAATTAAATCAGCAATACCTGTTGATTCGTTGGTATAAAGTATTTTGTTCCAAGTCTTTCCACCATCCGTAGTTTTAAAAACGCCACGTTCTTTGCTAGTTCCCCAAGCAGGGCCTTGCGACCCTGCATATACAATGTTAGGATTGTGAGGGTCAATGATGATTCGATGGAGGACACGAGTATTTTCGAGTCCCATTCGTTTCCAAGTTTTTCCACCGTCAAGGGTTTTAAAAATCCCTTCACCGCTATTTTGAGAATTTCGAGGATTCCCTTCTCCAGTTCCTACCCAAATTTCATCTGTATTTTTTTGATTGATTGCCAATGCACCAATAGATTGCAATGGCGCATCATCAAATATGGGTTCCCAACGGATTCCTCCACTTTCAGATTTCCAAACGCCACCTGAAGCAGTTCCAACATAAATAATTTCAGGATTGGAAAGATCGACATCAATAGCCGTTACCCGTCCACTCATACCTGCTGGCCCTAGGTTTCGCATTTTAAGATTTTCGAGGTCTTCGACATTAATGATTTGGGAAAAACAAAAAATAGGGAAGAGGCTTAGGATTAAAAAAGTTAGGCAAATTCTCATGGTTTGCAATGTTTTGTTTTATTCGATGAATTTAATAAAGCTAATTTATTGAAAATAAATGGGATGGCAACGGAGTTGCAATTAATAATTAATAATTGTCGAAAAGCGGGTGTTCTAAAATTTTGTTTCGTTTTTGTAAATTTTTATCATGAAGGTACAGTAGAATACAGACTAAATATTTTTCGAAGAAAAATAAAAACTTAAACTATTGTTTGAACAAGTAAGAAATGAGTAGTTATTATTATATATCGACTACGATTTTCGACTACGATTTTCGACTACGATTTTCGACTACGATTTTCGACTACGATTTTCGACTACGATTTTCGACTACGATTTTCGACTACGATTTTCGACTACGATTTTCGACTACGATTTTCGA
>CAKZSH010000158.1 GCA_937918905.1 uncultured Saprospiraceae bacterium | reverse complement strand
GAATCAGTATAAACTCCTCCTACCGTTTCATAAATACCTCCAATCATTATTGAATCACCCTCGCAAATACTTTCCATTATATTTAATACAAATCCATCTTCTACTGTCAACGTTGTCGTCAATATACTATCACAACCATTCCATGCAGTCAAGGTATCTGTAAAAATTCCACTTGTTGTCTGATATGTTCCATTTAATAATATTGAATCACCTTCACAGATACCCATCATTACTGAATTAGTAATACTTGGCAATACTGTCAAATTAATTATAACAATACTATCACATCCTGATGTACTTACCAATGTCGTGGTATAAATTCCACTCGTCGTATAAATAGAATCACCTACCTCATAAGTCGCACCTTGGCATATTTCCTCTGTCAAGGAAATTTCAAAGGTATCATTTACCGTCAAATCTAATACAACTAAACTATCACAACCTGAAGCCGTCTGCATCGTATCTTGATAAATTCCTGTTTGCGTATAGACTGTTCCACCCACTACAATACTATCTCCTTGACATATATCTTCTACTAAATTAATTTCTAATAAATCATCAACCACTAAATCCAATATCACTACACTATCACAATTTGTCGAAGACGTCAATACAGTTATATACGTTCCTGTAGAATTATATGTCGAGTCACCAACTTCATAAGTTTGACCTGAACATATCAACTCCGTTAAATTAATCGTATCGACTGGTAGTACCGTCAATTCTAAATTCACAATACTATCACATAAATTTACACTTTGGTATGTCTGAATATAAATTCCACTTGTTGTATAAGTTGAAGTTCCTAATACCAAGGAATCTCCCTCACATATTGTTTCTACCAATGTTGTACTAAATGTATCATTAACCATCAAGTCCAATATAACAATACTATCACATCCTGATGCACTTACCAATATTGTGGTATAAATTCCACTCGTCGTATAAATCGAATCACCAACTTCATATGCCGCTCCTTGGCATATTTCCTCTGTCAAGGAAATTTCAAAGGTATCATTTACCGTAAGGTCTAAAACAACAATACTATCACAGCCTGACTCACTTATCAATGTTGTCGTATAAACTCCGCTTGTCGTATAAATCGAATCGCCAACTTCATAAATCGCGCCTTGACATATTTCTTCTGTCAAAGAAACTGAGAATGTATCATTCACCGTAAGGTCTAAAACAACAATACTATCACAACCTGACTCACTTATCAACATCGTCGTATAAACTCCGCTTGTCGTATAAATTGAATCGCCAACTTCATAGGTCGCACCTTGACAAATAGAAGCCTCTATATCCTCTGAATAAATTGGCGAAACAGTTAAATCTAAACTTACTACACTATCACAGCCATTAACAGTTTCTAATATATTCCAATAGTTTCCGCTTGTAGTATAAGTCGAATCTCCAACCTCAAATTCTTCTCCTTCACAAATAAACTCAATCAATTCAACCGAGAAAGTATCATTTACTGTAAGGTCTAAATTTACAATACTATCGCAACCACTAAGAGTAATTATGGTATCTTGATAAATTCCTGTTTCAGTATAAATAGAACCTCCAACTGGGAAAGATTCTCCAGGACAAATATCCTCGACCAAATCAATAATCAATAAATCATCAACAGTAAGGTTCAATGTAACAATACTATCGCATCCTTCAACGGTTTGTAAAGTATCGATGAATGTTCCTGTTTCGCCATAAGTATTACTTCCAATAGTGATCGTTTGACCCCCACATAAATATTCATTTAATTCTATTTCTGGAGATGGATGTACTGTAAGATTTAATGTAACAATACTATCACATCCATCAATTGAATTTAAATTATTTACAAAAATTCCATTTTGAGTAAAAGTAGAATCTCCAATCGTTACAAATCCTCCCTCACAAATAGTCGAATCCACTTCCAACTCATAGACATCATAAACCGTCAAAATCAAATTAATTATCGCACTATCACATCCACTTGAAGCATCTAATGTATCTACAAAATTTCCAGTTTCAAAATAGATGGACTCGCCTACAGCAATAGAATCCCCATCACAGATTTCAAGCTCTAATGTTTCTACTGAAACTGTTTGCTCAATAATACTTAATAATTGGGCATTTGAAATAATACTACATGATGGATTATTAAAATCCGCAGGATCATTCGCCACAATTACCTGATAATATCCTGAATCAGATGGGCTTGTAATCAAAGTATAAGTTGCGCCATTCGCTCCTGTAATGTCTGTCCAATTTGTTCCATCATTACTATATTGCCATTGATAATTAGGCGTATCATATCCATCAGTCAATGTAACTGTAAAGGTAACTTCTGTTCCTTCACAAACTATATTAGCAGGTGACACATCAACCGTAGCTTCTGGTGCACAATTATTAAAAATTATATTTTGAGTTGCGACAGTTACATTTCCACATGCATCTGTTGCCGTCCATGTTCTTGTCATCAATTTCAAATCAACACATTCTCCTTCCGTTTCCACTTCTGAGTAAACTACTTGTACATCACTACAATTATCAGTAGCAATTGGTGTTACATCCTCAGGTATCGAATCGCAAGGCAGAGTAATATCCAAAGGTACACCAGTAAATACTGGCCCTATTGTATCTTGAATTTGAATGTTTTGAGTATGCGTAGCTGCATTTCCACAATCATCTGTAAACGTCCAAGTACGAGTTATTTTAAATGTATTCTCACAAGTACTATCTGAATAAATTTCTTCAAAAACTAAATCCACATTCGTATCACAAATGTCAGTTGCGACCACTTGTTGTGTATCTGGAATAGCTCCACAATCCAATGTTATATCTATTGGAAGGTTCGATAAAGTTGGAGGAACAGTATCAATAATAGTTATCGTTTGAGTTACTGTGGTTTCATTATCACATTCATCATATGCCGTCCAACTACGAGTAATTATTTTTGGACAATCACCCGAAGTTGTCTCATTAAAATCAACATCCTCAATTTCTTCATCAGAACAATTATCAGTTGCAGTCAATTCCACTTCATCTGGAATTGGAGTGTTACAAGTAATTGTTATATCTGCTGGAGGTGTTTCTAATACAGGGCCATCTTCATCTTGAACAGTAATCACTTGAGTGCTACTTGACGAATTCCCACAACTATCTGTAGCTGTCCAAGTACGAGTAATCGTATAAGGACATCCACTTGAAACTACATCAACTACAACTGGCTCTAATCCAACCCAACAATTATCCAAAATAGTAACATCTGCAGTATCTGGAATAGCATTACAATTCACAGTTACATCATCAGGTACACCTACTAATGTTGGTAAACTATTATCATTAACGGTAATCACTTGACTATCCGTAAATTCATTGTTACATGAATCAACAACTGTCCATGTTCTTGTAATCGTATAAGGACAGCCTGATGATTTCGTTTCACTAAATATTACTTCTAAATCAGAGTAACAATTATCATTAGCTGCAACAACAGCAGTATCAGGAATCGCATCACAATTTACTACAACGTCATCAGGAACCCCCACCAATGATGGAGGCGTATTATCCTCTACAGTAATTACTTGTGTTTCGATCACTTGATTATTACAAGAATCTGTCGCACTCCATGTTCGAGTAATTGTATATGGACAGCCATAAGTTCTAGTTTCTTCAAATGTAACATTCAAGTCTCCTAAACAATCATCATTAGCAGTTACTGTTGCTACAACTGGAATATTATTACATTCCACCGTTATATTTCCAGGTACTCCTGTCAAGGTTGGGAAAGTATTATCTATTACTGAAATCACTTGTACTACAGAATCCGTAAGACCACAATCATCTGTAGTTTTCCAAGTACGAATAATGGTATACGGACAACCCTCTGATTTTATCTCACTAAAATCAATAGTCAAATTTGAAGTACAATCATCGGTCGCAGTTACTATTGCAGTATCTGGAATCGCATCACAACTTACTGTTACATCTGCTGGTGCTCCACTAAATACTGGAGCATCTGTATCTTCAACTGTAATCAGTTGTATAACTGAATCCATATTGCCACATGCATCCTCTGCTACCCATTTTCGAGTAATCGTGTATGAACATGCGCCTGTTGTTTCAGCTTCGCTAAATGTTACATTTATATCTGCACTTGAACTACAATTATCGGTCGCAGTTACAGATGCAGTATCTGGGATTGCATCACAACTTACTGTTACATCTACAGGTGCGCCTACCAATACTGGCTCAATTGTATCTTCCAATACCGTAAATGTAGCAGCAGTCTCAACACTATTGCCACAATCATCCGTTGCGGTAAATGTTACTGTAACACTTCCTGAATTTCCACAACTATCACTTAATATTGGTGTAACTGGTAAATAACTCCAAGTAACATTGCTACAAGTATCTGACGCAGTCGCCCCTCCATTATTCGCCAACCAATTATCTAGTTCTGTTTGAATATCTGCATCGCAATCCACATTCATATTTTGCGCAGCTAAAGTCAATTCAGGTGCTATCGTATCTATAAATGTTACTTCTAATATTTCTTCTGTCTCATTATTACATAAATCAGTTCCTACGAAAGTGTATCGTATCACATAACTCCCTTCGCAAGTACCCGCAACTTGTACACTATCTTTTAATTCAACTGTCGCTCCTGAACAATTATCAGCTACCGTTGGCAAACTATAACTTGGAATTCCTTCTCCACAATTTAATGTAATATCTGTTGGAAAAAAGGTAAACGTTGGTCCAATTGTATCTATCACCGTTATCACTTGTTCATCTGTAACTGTATTGTTACAAGAATCTGTCGCACTCCATGTCCGAGTAATCGTATATGGACAACCCGCACCTATTACTTCACTAAAGGTTACTTCTAAATTTGGATAACAAGTATCATTCGCAGTAACTATTGCCGTATCAGGTATATTTTCACAGTCAACAGTTATATCATCTGGCACACCAACTAATGTAGGAACATTGTTATCTTCTACTGTAATTATCTGTGTTGCTACACTCTCGATTCCACAAGAATCTGTCGCAATCCATATTCGGGTAATCGTATATGGACAACCATACGTTCGGGTTTCACTAAAATCTATATTCAAATTTGTTGTACAATTATCCGTTACTGTAACTTCTGCCGTATCAGGTATTGCTCCACAATCTACCGTTACATTTTCAGGTACGCCACTAAATACAGGACCTTCTGTATCTTCAACTGTAATCACCTGAATAACTGAATCCATATTACCACATCCATCCTCTGCTACCCATTTTCGAGTAATCGTGTATGAACACACTCCCGAAGTTTTTTCTTCAGTAAATTCAAAACTAAAGTCGTCATCACAATTATCATTCGCAATAACGTTAGCAGTATCTGGAATGGCATTACATTCTACAGTTACATCAGATGGAATATTCGAGAATGTAGGTGCATCTTCATCTACAATAGTAATTATTTGTGTAACTGTAGTATCATTATCACATTCATCTGTAGCTGTCCATGTACGGGTAATGACTATTGGACACTCCGTTCCCACATCTTCACTAAAATCAACTTCAATATCTTGTGTACAATTATCTGTAGCCGTAAGTTCTATGGGATCAGGAATTTCAGCAGTACAACTAATAGTAATATTCCCAGGTGCTACTTCGATATCAGGTGCATAGGTATCCACTACATTAATTACATGTGTAACCGTATCAATATTTCCACAAATATCTTCAGCAGACCATCTTCTTGTTATAGTGTAGGGACATCCACTTGAAATTACTTCATCAATAAATAGGACAGAAATATTATCCACACAATCATCTGCTGTTAAAGTTGGAAGAGGTGGAACATTATCACACTCAACTGTAACATCATCTGGTACGTTAATTACTGGAGGCGTAGTATCCTCTAAATAAATAGTTTGCGAAGCATTAGTAGTATTTCCACAGTCATCTGTTGCAGACCATTTTCTTAAAATTACTCCTTCCTCTAAACATGAATGATTCCCTAATCCAAAATTAAACTTTAGAAATTTTAATAGCCCATTAGCTGTTTGGTTCTTTCTAGCATAAAGTTTCCACGTACCATTCATTGAACCTGTAAAGTCTTCAAAACAGTCCACATATTCTGATACTTCAGGCACAGCATCAGTAGGTATTCCTCCATGCGGTATAAAATCTCCTGGAGCAGGTGGAATATTATCTTCATTATTCCATTGAGGAAATCCAGTATCACATCTATAAAAAGTAGGATTCCATATTTTAGTACTTCCTCCGCTACTCGCACAAGCCCCTGTTGTACAATGTTCGCCAACTAAAAATATCCCTTGTCCTGTAGGATTGACTAAAACAAATTCTGCTCTCCCTTTTCCTTTATTAGATTCAAAAGATAATTCAAATGTCAAAAAATCACTTGCATCTAGACTATTAAACCCAGAAACATTAATTTCCCATGTATTACCAGAGGCTGGTATCGTTACAGTTGAACTATCCGCATAATTTCCATTGGGTAAATAAACATCTTCATAAGTTATCTCAATATCATTATCACAATTATCTGAAACTTCTACATCTGCAATGCCAGGAAGCTCTGTACATTCTACTGTGATATTTGGTGGTACTCCAACAAATACAGGAAAAATTGTATCTAAAACAGATATATTTTGAGATTGAGAAAAAGTGTTATTACAAACATCAGTTACTGTCCAAGTACGAGTTATGGTAAAAGGGCAATCTCCATTAGTTGAAGTTGAATCGATAGTAATATCCAAAACTTCTGAACATTTATCTAATGCTGTAACATTTGGCCAGTCTGGAATCATATTGTTGCAATCCACAGTAATATCCGAAGGAATTCCTGATAACGTTGGAGCGGTTTGATCTTCCACAGTAATTATTTGCGAATCAGTTACTTCATTACCACAATCATCTTCCGCTGTCCAAGTTCGAGTTATAGTATAACTACAAGTTCCTGTTGTTTCTGAAAAAGAATAATTTACAGTTAAATTTGAAGTACAATTATCACTTGCAGTAACTGTAGGTGGATCAGGTACGGCATCACAACCTACCGTAATATCAGCAGGCACGCCAGCCAAAACAGGAAGTTGAGTCTCACAATCTGTAACAGGAATGGAATCCATATTATTTTCAAAATCACATTCCCCTATCGAAGTTGCTGGAAAGTCATTTGCCAAACTTAATGGCAATGGCAAACTTCCATCATCATTTCCAATAACAAAAAGATTACTTGGAAGTGTTAAAGCTGAAAGTGCAATCGTTACAGTAACATCAACTGAGTCTCCAGGAATTATTGCGGAAGGTATCGGATAAGTTCCTACTAGTGTTCCATCTATTTCTGGATTGCCTTGGTAGATCGCAAATGGTATTTCCGCAGGGAATCCCAAATCACCGAAATTATAAAATCGAATATTCACATCAATACTATCCTGAATTGTACAATCATTTGAACCGCCATCCAATACTGCAGTTTGAATATTAGCTGCTGGAAAAGTTGGATTTCCTTCATTATCATAAGGACCTACTTGTTTCAAGAAACTATTCATTCTCCCTGTTGTACCAGCAGGAGGATCCCCAACTAAATGGTGAGGCTGTTGAAGTGGTGGAATGTATAAATTATCATTTACATTAGTAATAAAATAAGCATATTGATTCCAAACATTTCGAGTAGGTACCCAAGGATATACATCCGATCTAAATGCTTGAACAAATCCATTTCTATCATAATCTCCAGTCAAACCACAAGTACAAACCAATTCCGTTTCATTATCATCATCGATATCTAAAACAATCGGATACTCCACTCCTGTTCGAGATCCACAAGGAAATGTTGACAAGTTAATACCTGTTGAACCTGATATAATTCTTAAATCATTTTCATCTCGATAAACCACCTCTGTCAATCCATCTGCATTAAAATCAAAAGCAGTTGCTCCAGTCATTCCTGATCTATCAGTTGTGACCAAACTCCAAGAAACACCACCTGTATTACTAATATCAAATTGATGATCCTCTATGACTTGAAAAACAAAATTGGCGCATACCCCAATCTCTGGTTTATTATCACCATCAAAATCTGCAATAGTAGCATTACTTACACTACGATACCAAATTTGATCGATTGGAATATCTGTAATAGTATGACTTGCCAACATAGTTTCTGTCTGTAAATCCCAAACATACAAGTATGATCCATCTGGATCTGTTGTCGTAATAACAGCATCTACATCTCCATCCAAATCATAATCTGCAACTGATACTTGACCATCTTCAAAACCTGGATGAGTTGCTAATTCTCGCTCTACATTCATCGTACCTGTTGTCAAATCTACAGAATAGACCTGATCTCCTGCAACTAATTCTAACCCTTTACAATTAGTACAATCATTAGATGGAATTGCATCAATTGCCACAGGATTCGCATGAAAATGTTCATGTAGATAAAAATCATAAATACTAGTACCTATATTATTTGCACCACCTGAAGCCAATCTTGCTCCTGTTAGTGCATCGTAAATTTCATTCCCTACATAAACTTCAGGAAAACCATCATTATTAAAATCTGCTAAATTAACTCCAAATCTATCGGTAACTGTATTAAGTGGATAAGTTAAACCGCAAGTAACTCTTTGACCTGATACCCATTTTAATTCAAAAGTTCCCGTTCCTGTTCCTCCCAAATTGGTAGCCGATGGATTATATTCATAACAAGCTATTTTTCTATAATCTATCGGATCAGCATTTCCAATCATAAAATATATCTCTCCATATCCATCTCTATCTGCATCTGCTAGTGCAATACCTTTTGCAAAAACATGCAAAGGTTTCGATTCAAAAGTATATTCCGTTTCACCAGTTGAACCATCAATTACAAATAAAGCATCATCCGTATAAGATGTCCAACTTCCTTTAAACGCAACAATCTCAACAGAAGAATTATCTCCGTCAAGATTAGCTCCAACTACTGGTGTAAAAGTATTGACACTATCCACACTAGTCCATTCTAAAGCAATATCAAAATTAGGTTCTCCTGGTGGAAAATATTCACATTGCACATCACAAAGTCCAAAAAAGTTATCATCATCACATGGACAATCTGGATCAAATATATCTACCAATCCATCACCATCATCATCAATTTCATTACTACAGATTTCAGTTGAAGAGGAAAATACAATAGCCGTTACAGTCGTTTCAGCACAATTGGTATTCGACCCAGTCCCTAATGTAGTAATCTCCAATTCCCAATTTTCAAGAGCTCCTCCATCCCAAAAGGCATCATCTGTTATCGTTAAAACCCAATCTCCTGTACTACTCTCATTATCAAATGCAGAAAGCACCCCAGATGGTTGATAAATATCTCCATCATCTGGCGAACATGGAATATCTGCATAACTTGATGGACTTTCATCATCAAATCCTAAATCAATATTTTCACCTCCACACCATAATTTGTCAGCTAGTGTAACGACTGTTCCACTAGGACTTGTTAAGGTGATGGTCAAATCATATACATAGGAATGTTCTATAAAAAGATTGGGTATATTCAAATCCATAATGCTTCCACCTGAAGGAACATTAATAGTAGAAGTAACTGAAAAATTTTCTCCCAATTCCGTAATTACTACTGGTACATCATCTGCTGAATAAGTACTAGTTACCTCTTCCGATATTGAGCCATCACATATCTCATAAGAAAATTGATCTGTTCCGACAAAGAAAGGAAATGGAGTGTAAGTAAAAGTTCCATCTGGATTTATAGTTACTGTTCCATTTGCTGGACTCGTGGTTGGCGTCGTATTAATAATAATAGTCTCACCATCTGGTTCAAAATCATTATCTAAAACATTTCCAGTTCCAGAAGTTCCTTGTAAAACATTTATGGTATCGGGATTAGCTATTGGCGGATCGCCTCCTAAAATATTAGGTTTTTTCTCTGAGGAAAAATCAGGTATTGTAGAAGCAAAATAAGAAGTCGCTTCCTCACCTAAATGGGAAGAAAAAGTAAAGCTACTTAAAATAGAAATACTTGCAACCAGCAAGAGGGTTCCTATAAAAAACTTTACTCCAATTTTCTTATTTATTAAATGATAAAACCTAATCTGCATGTTAATTCTTTTTCTAATTCTTGCTACTCTTACTTGTTCATATTGGTTGATTTTTCTCTTAGTAAAAGTTGCAGAATATTCCGTCGGGCATAATTGGATTACTTGACTGTCCTTCTTTTTAAGAAGGATAGCCTTCATGTTTCACATTGTAGTTCTTGGAATTAAAATCAAAATCATTCCATCAGGAAATCAGATGAGTCTCTAAAAAATAGACTGTAAGTTGAATGGTAAAATCAATATGGATTGTAAGAAAAAGAAAAATAGTAGGGCTTGATTGCTCTACACAATGCAAGAAATCAAACCTAAATTTTTAAAAGGAATTTTATAGTCGTTTGTGAAGATGCACAGATTATGCCAATCTACCCTATTTATGGTAGGTTTCATATTAAAAAAACACAGACTAAAAGTTTGGAAAAAATATAGTGAGGAAGGGGTTCTATTCTAAAAGATCAAACCTTCTATGTCACATTGAACAAAACATTTATACCGATTATCAGTACAAAATTCATCATTCAGAATTAAACCTATTACAACTATCTAAAATGCTTGGGAATGGAAAATTAATAAAGGCAGAATTTTGACAAGAGAATTTGTCAGTTTTTTCAATCCGAAACTTGGGAGCAAAGCCTACCTTACGGAATCCTGCCAGCCGGCAGGTAGCTATTTTTTTTGAAAAAATATCGAAAAAATAGACCGTCAAAAACTGCATTTATTATTTTTCCATTCCTTGATATAATCTTTGCCTTGTTTTTGTAGTAACTCATTGATGTGAGCACTTACTTTTCCTGGTTTTCCATTTCCTATTTTAAAATCATCAACAGCAACTACAGGAAGTGCTCCTTTGGTCGTACTTGTAACAAATGCCTCTTTGGCATTTTTTAATTCTCGGAGGGCAATATCTTTTTCAATAATTTTATAATGGGCTTTGGCTAAGGCTAAAGTTCTTTTTCGAGTAATTCCGTGAAGAACAAAATTGGTAGAAGTGACGATAGTGTTATCTTTTTTTACAATAAAAAAATTAGAACGGGATGACTCTGATACTTTTCCATCCCAATGATACAACACATCTTTGGCTTTGGCAGCTTTAATTGCTTTTGCCAATCGAATCGGAACAATATAATTTGTGGTTTTAACGGTTGAAATTTCTCTAAAATGTTTATGCAAAATAAGTTTGATTCCCTCTTGATAAACCTTCTTGGTTGGAACTTTAAATGTACTTAGTAAAATAACAAGGTTCGTATTTTTTGAAGGCAAATAACCATCATCCGAATATCCACCAGTCAAAATGATTTTCATTCCACCTTTTTTAAAATCATTTTTTACAATCAATTTCATCACCATATTTTTCAAATCCTCAACAGAATAGGATAACTCTAACTCCATTTCTTTTGCTGAATTTTGAAACCGCTCCATATGAGGTTCAATAAAAAGAGGAATACCTTTTTCTACTTTTAAAAAATCAAAAATCCCATAACCACGTATCAATCCTAAATCAGTAACTTTTAATTTCGCATTTTCAGCTTTTACAATTTTTCCATTTACACAATAATAATTTATCATATCTTGTTCTTTAGGAATTCTAAATTCTTGTTTATAAAAAAGAAGCAAATTAAAAAAAGAAAAATGAATCTACCTTTTTTCCAATATAAAATTTCAATACTCTTCATTGGTTTGGTTGTTATGTTTGCTAGTTGCAAATCCAAAAAGAAGCTAACTTCCCAAACCACTCCTAAAAAAATTCCAACTTCAGTAAACGAATTTATCGAAGGCTCTGAAGTGTTTGACAAAAGTTTTACAGGCTTTGCACTTTACGATCCTAAGAAGAAAAAAATGTTGTATCAATATGATGCCGACAAATATTTCACTCCAGCTTCCAATACTAAAATCCTAACACTTTATACCTCACTAGCCATCTTGGGGGATTCCATTCCCGCTTTAAAATATATAGTCAAAAATGATTCGCTTATCTTTTGGGGGACTGGTGACCCTTCTTTTCTCCATGCAGAACTACCTGACAATCAACGTGTTATTAATTTTCTAAAAAATCGAAAAGAACAATTATTTTTTATTCCAAACAATTTCATGGATAAAAGATTTGGAGCAGGATGGGCTTGGGATGATTTCACTTATTCTTTTCAGGTTGAAAAATCACCTTTTCCAATTCACGGAAATGTAGTGTTATTTCAAAGTAAACCTGATGACAAAGCCATTGATATCTCCCCTAATCCTTTTAAAAGTTTAGTAGCGAATAATCCTAAGATGGGTGGAACAACAGCTCGTTTTCAAAGAAGAGAATTCGAAAATATTTTTGAACACAACCAACAATCTCCTCCACGTAAAGGATTTAAAAAAGAAATTCCCTTTCATTATTCTCATGATTTTTTTGTTGAATTATTAAGTTTGATTTTGGAAAAAAATGTAACACTTTTAAATTCGGAGTTGCTTCCTTCCGAAGAAAGTCAAACTATTTACAGCTTACCTGTTGATAACGTGTATGAATACATGATGCAGGAAAGCGATAATTTTATGGCAGAACAACTGCTTTTGATTTGCTCCAATGAAGTTTTCGATACGATGAATACTCGAAAAATAATTTCCTATTCCATAAAAAATCATCTCAATGATTTGCCTGACCGACCTCAATGGAGAGATGGTTCAGGACTGTCTCGATACAATTTATTTACTCCGAGAATGATGGTAAGTGTTTTGGGAAAAATTTATAAAAAAATTCCAGAAGAACGGGTTTTTAGAATTTTCCCTACGGGCAAAAAAGAGGGAACGATTAAAAATTGGTATGCTCCTTATGTTCATGCAAAGACAGGAACCTTGAGCAACAGACATTGCCTAAGTGGATATATTGAAACTAAAAAAGGAAAGACTTTAATTTTTAGTTTTATGCATAACAATTATACTACATCTTCAAGCCCCCTCAAAAAAGAAATGGAAAAAATCTTACATTTTATACATATGAATATGTAACAAGGGAACACGGTTTTAAAGTAAAACGACTTTTTAAGTCGTCCCGATATTCGAAAACACGCCCTAATAATTATGATTCATCGAACGTGTTTTTCGAATAACGAGACGACTTGAAAAGTTGTTTTACTTTAAAGCCGTACTAGCAACTTAGATTTTTTTATTATTTTCGCTTTATCAAAACACGACCCAAATGGCGAAAAAAAAATCCAGAAAGACCGCTCCAAAAAAAAAGATTACCACTCCGACTCCATCCACAGATTTTAGTAAATGGTACTACGCTGCATTTATTTTTGTTTTTGCATTTGTATTGTATGCCAATACCATATCTCATGGATTTGTTTTAGACGATGATTTAGTTTGTAAAAAAAATAGTTATGTACAAACAGGTATCAGTAGTTTAGTTGATATTTTTAGCCACTCTTGGTATCATGGTTTTACAGGAGTGGAAGGAAGATATTATCGTCCTATGATGTTGGCAGGGTTTGCAATTGAGACCTCATTCATTGGAAAAGAGGCAAATAATTATCACATTATGAATGTCTTGTATTATTCATTGGGGTGTGCGCTTTTATTTTTAGTACTTAGGCATTTTTTTGAAAAAAAATCATTGTTATTGCCATTTGCAATAGCATTGTTATTTACGGTACATCCGCTCCATACAGAAGTAGTTGCTAATATTAAAAGTAGAGATGAAATTTTTACTTTCCTTGGATTACTCGGCGTCATGTATGGAATATTAAAACATGCCAAGACCAATCAAATTCAGTATTTTATCTTAGCATTATTTAGTTATGCTTTTGCTATTTTTTCGAAAGAAGGAGCACTTTCCATTCTGGGAATTGTTCCGCTCACCTTATACTTTTTCACAAAAACTTCTTTTCAAAAAATTGCGATTCAAACCGCTATTTTCTTAGTTCCTGCATTTCTATTTTTAGGAATTAGATATAGTATCATCAACCATGAAATGAACCCTTTCGAAACCATTGACAATAGTCTATTGGCAATTGAAGGAACCTCGGGAAGATTAGCAACTGCGATTGGAATGCTAGGAAAATATTTTCAATTACTGATTTTCCCTCATCCATTGAGTTTCGATTATTCATATAATACTTTTCCAGAGTTAAGTTGGATACATTGGAAAGTATTAGGAAGTCTTGCAGCATCAGGAGGACTTATCTATTTGACTATCAAAGGATTACGAGAGAAAAACATTTTTTCATTTGCAATTCTTTTCTTTGCCATTACCTTTGTGATTACGAGTAATATTTTCTTTTTGATTGGTGCGACCTTCGCAGAACGATTTATGTTTATTCCATTATTAGGTTTTTGTATTATTGTAGGTACATTGTTACATAAATATATTATTAACAAAAACCCAGAATCAAAAACTGCTTTTGGCATAGCACTAAGTGTAATTGTATTATTGTATTCTGTCAAAACATTTACCCAAAACCAAATCTGGAAAAACGACGATACATTATTTGAAACAGGAATTTATACTGCTCCAAATAGTTCTCGTACTCAAAGTTTCTATGGGGTCATGAATTACCGAAGAGCGTTGGCTTCCAAGGATGCCAATGAACGAAAAAACTACCTTGATACTTCTGTGGAATATTTAAAGAAAAGTATCGAAACCTACCCTGGCTTTACTGAAACTTATCAGCATCTTGCCTTAACCTACGAAGCTCAAAATCAAAATCAACTTGCTCTGGAG
>CAKZSH010000157.1 GCA_937918905.1 uncultured Saprospiraceae bacterium | reverse complement strand
AATATTGACACATGGAAAGAAGATTTATTGAACTCTAATGAAAAGGCAGACATTTCTGCTTTCATTGACAAAATGAGTAAACTCAATCTTTCTAACAGTATTTTTGTAGATAATACTGCGAATAGTGTCATCACTAATCATTATGAAAAAATATTGGACAGTAGTATTTCCATTTCTACACCCAATAAAATTGCCACATCTTCCGCCTATCTTCAATACGAACGATTAAAATATATTGCAAAAAAACGTGGTGTCAAATTCCTTTATGAAACAAATGTTGGGGCAGGTCTTCCAGTAATTTCTACTTTGAATGATTTGATTCAAAGTGGAGATAGAATTTTAAAAATAGAGGGAGTGCTCTCTGGTTCATTATCCTTTATTTTTAATTCTTTTACCGAAGGTGTAAAATTCAGTACTGTTGTAAAACAAGCAAAAGAATTAGGTTATACAGAACCCGATCCTCGTACTGATTTAAATGGAATTGATGTTCGAAGAAAGCTAATAATATTAGCGAGAGAATCTGGATTACCATTAGAACAAGATGATGTAGAGATTGATGCCATCCTTCCAGAGGCTTGTCAAAAAGCAGAAAATGTTGTCAAACTCCTAGAAGAGATTGAAAAAGCAGATGATTACTTTGAAAAATTACGTGCAGATGCTGCCAAAGAAGGAAAAGTAATGCGTTTTATTGCCAAACTAGAAGATGGAAAAGCTTCTATCAATTTACAAACAGTAGATAGTAATAATCCATTTTATGGATTAAGTGGTAGTGATAATATGATTGTATTCACTACGGATAGATATAAAGAACGACCACTTGTGATTCGTGGTCCAGGAGCAGGAGCTGAGGTAACTGCTGCAGGCGTCTTTGCCGAAATAATAACCATAGGGAATTTTTTATCGTAGCGATAAATATTTGTATTAATGTTTTCAATGCATTCAAATTTCAAATTTTATCATTCATAATTAAAGTCAAATGTCGAATACAGGAATGAAAATATTTGCCCCTGCAAGTGTAGCGAATGTTGCTTGTGGATATGATATTCTAGGTTTTGCTTTAGAGAAACCTGGAGATGAAATTATTGTACGGTTTTCGGAGAAACCAGGTGTAAGGATTACAAAAATTACTGGTGCAAAAGGGAAAATTCCATATGAATTAGAAAAGAACACCGCAGGTTTTGCCGCACAAAAGGTTTTAGAACATCTTGGAGAAACTAGAGGATTTGAATTAGAAATACATAAAAAGATGCCTTTTGGGAGTGGATTAGGTTCTAGCGCAGCTTCTGCTGTAGCAGGAGCAATGGCTATCAATGAGATGTTAAATAGACCATTGACTAAAAGAGAGTTACTTCCTTTTGCTGTTTTAGGTGAGCAGATTGCGGATGGTGCTTATCATGCCGATAATGTTGCTCCTTCTCTTATGGGTGGAATGACTTTTATTCGAGACAATGCTACGCTTGATGTTCATAAAATACATGTTCCACGTGGATTGATTGCAGTTGTAATTTATCCTCATATACAAGTTCTTACTAGAGATTCTCGTAATATTCTAAGCGATTCAGTTACTTTAAAACAAACTATTCAGCAAACAGGAAACCTTGGTGGTTTGATTCTAGGAATGCATAATTCAGACTTAGACCTCATTAAACGATCTTTAAATGATGTAATTATTGAACCTCAGCGTGCTCAATTGATTCCTCATTTCTATGATGTAAAAGAAGCTGCGCTAAAAGAAGATGCTTTAGGATGTAGTATTTCGGGGGCAGGACCTTCTATTTTTGCACTTTGTGCGAATACCTTTATTGCTGAAAACGTTGGAAATGCAATGCAAAAAGTGCTTTCTGATAATAAGATTGAAAACGATTTATTTATCTCTCCTATTAACCACGAAGGTTCTATTCGATTATAATTTTGAATTTTGAATGATGAATTTTGAATAGCCAATACATGTTATTCTAATTCAAAATTCAAAATTCAATCATTCAAAATTATTATAATGAGATTATACAGTACTAAAAATATCAATAGTTTTGTTTCCTTGAGTGAAGCAATTATGAAAGGTTTACCAGATGATAATGGTTTGTTTATGCCAGAACATTTACCAAAACTTTCAGATGACTTTATTTATAGTTTAGAAGATTATTCTTTTAAAGATATTGCTTTTGAAGTTTGTAAAACGCTTTTTCAAGGAGCAATCCCTGAAAATGATTTAAAAACTATCATTGAAAACTCCATTACCTTCCCTGCTCCAATTAAAACTTTAGATGAGCAAACCCATATTCTAGAACTCTTTCATGGCCCTTCTTTAGCTTTTAAAGATTTTGGTGCAAGGTTTATGGCTCAGATTATGAGTTATTTTAATCAAGGAGATCAAAAGGAATTGGTAATTCTTGTGGCAACTTCTGGTGATACGGGTGGTGCTGTTGCTTCTGGTTTTTATAAAACAGAAGGAATAAAGGTCGTTATTCTTTATCCTAAAGGAAAAGTAAGTATGCTTCAAGAAAAGCAATTAACGACTTTGGGGCATAATATTTCAGCTTTAGAAATAGAAGGAACATTTGATGATTGCCAAGCATTGGTAAAACAAGCCTTCTTGGATAATGAATTAAATCAGCAAATTCGATTAAGTTCTGCCAACTCTATTAATATTGCTCGATTGATTCCTCAGTCCTTTTATTACTACGAGGCTTTCAAACAAATTAATGATTATGAAAACCCTGTAACCTTTGTAGTTCCTAGTGGAAATTTTGGAAACATTACTGCTGGTTTGATTGCAAAAAAAATGGGCTTACCTATCTCCCATTTTGTAGCTGCAACAAATGCTAATGATATAGTTCCTCATTATTTATGTTCTGGAAATTATAACCCTAAGCCTTCTGTTGCAACTATTTCAAATGCAATGGATGTTGGAAATCCATCTAATTTTGCTCGAATGCAAGACCTCTATGGTTTCACGTGGAACAATATGTCAAAAGAGATTTATGGGTACAGCATCAATGATGAATACACAAAGGAAGGAATTAAAGAAGTTTTTGATAAATACAATTATGTGATTGATCCACATGGAGCTGTTGGATATTTAGCATTCAAACATTATCAAAAAAATCATCCTAATGCAAAAGGAGTTATTTTAGAAACTGCTCATCCTTCAAAGTTCTTAGATGTTGTGGAAAAAGTGATTGGAGAGAAAGTAGATATTCCTGAACGATTGGCAATTTTAGAAAAAAGAAAAAAAGAGGCTACGTTGATGAATACAGAATTTGAGCCATTCAAAAAATGGTTATTGAATAATTATTAGAATTGAGTTTGTAGAACAGAAAAGCCTTGATGATTGAATTCATCAAGGCTTTTTTATTTCACGTCGAACATTAGGGGAAATACGAATTTGAATTTTAAAAGTGTTTCACGTGGAACAATCATATTTCATAAAAATGATTATTGATATAAAAATACGTGGTGTTTCACGTGGAACATCAGAAGAAATCATTTCACCATCACTCTCCCATTTTTCCTAAAAAACTTCAAACTCTCAAAAGTGCTCTGTTCATTTTTAGGAATTTTTTCAAAATTTGAAAATTCTAAAAATTCAACTTTTTGAACTTCAACATTATCTGCTTTTATTTTTCCTTGAAAATTATTAGAATAAAATTCACAAGTGAAATATTGAATCATATCTCCATTTGGATATTCTACTGTTTCATTTTTTGGATTCGAACTGAGCCCAATTAATTCCAAGGATAAAATTTCTAATCCAGTTTCTTCTTTGACTTCTCGAATAATACATTCCTCAATTGTTTCGTATTCTTCAAATCCACCAGCTGGAATTCCTAAATTTCCATTGTCTATTCTTTTGATAAATAGAATTTGTCCCAACTCATTTTCGATAATTATTCTTACGGCTGGATGAATGAATTTTTGGTGACCGATTTTTTGACGAAGAGCTTTTATATAGTTTTTCATATTTTATTTATTATTTATTGAAACTTAATATTCGTGAAGAAAGATCATATCTATTAAATATTATAGTACGCAACTTTGAAGTAAAACGGCTTTTCAAGCCGTTTTACTTCAAAGCTACGTACGTACTGTAATTTTATGACTAAAAAATCTAGGTTTCTAAAAACCAGAAATACGAATTATTTCGTATTTTTTTACACAAAAAAGACGAACAATTTATGTTCGTCTTTTTCTATAAATATTATTTCTCAATATTAGCAGAAATCAATTCTTCTAAGAAGTTTTCCAAAATCACATTAAACTCCTCTGGCTTCTCCATCATTGGAGCATGACCACATTCTTCAACAAAGAAAAGTTTAGAATTTTCAATCAGCTCATTAAATTTTTCCCCAACGAATGCAGGAGTCACTATATCTTGCTTTCCCCATATCAAAAGCGTCGGATTTTTTATTTGATGCAATTTGTCACCAAGATTATGGCGAACAGCTGATTTGGCCGTTACAACCACTCGAATCGCTTTATTTCTATCATTTACAATATCAAACACTTCGTCCACCAATTCTTTCGTGGCAATCTCAGGATTATGAAAAGTTGCTTCAACTTTATTTTTAATAAACTCATAATTCCCACGCTTTGGAAAACTAGATCCAAATGCACTTTCAAACAATCCAGAACTTCCTGTCAAAATAACAGAACTCACTTTCTCAGGATGAGCTAAAACATATAACAAACCAATATGCCCACCTAACGAATTTCCAAGAACATGAACTTTGTCATATCCTTTAAATTCAATAAAATCGTGTACATGGTCAACCAATGCGCTAACAGATACTTCTTTCAATGGAAGTTCTAATATTGGAAGCAGGGGAACAACTACATTATATTTATCAGAGAAATGTTCAATAATTCCTTCAAAATTACTTAGGGCTCCAAATAACCCATGAAGCAAAACTAAATTTTCGTCACCACCTTTTGATTCTATATATTGAAATTTACCTTCTTCAATTATTTCGGTATTCATTTATTTTATTTTGTTCAAAAAAAAGAAAGATACAAAAATCAAGAGAATCTATAATATGATTTTTTACATCTTATTTTCGCAAAAATACTTTTTTATTCTTTCTATATGAAAAAATTCAAATACCAATCCACTATTGAAATTTTCTATACGAAATACCCGACTCAAAAACATCAATTCATTATATAATTAATTAATAAAAATATGATTTTTAAATCATAGGTAAGGTGTTGATTTCTTGTTAGTTTACATCTATAAAAAATTAAACTTTATTATAAAAATGAATAGATTTTCATAATTATCCACATAATTACTAACATTAATTTATACCTTTCTTGGAGTCATCAAATAGTTACAAAATAGGGTGAATCCAAGCAACAATAATGCACCTGCTTGATGTGCTACTCCAAGCCCAACAGGGATACTTCCTTTGCAATTAATTACGGTGAATATTCCAAGCAAAACTTGTAATCCTAACATCGTTATCCACAGCATGTTAGTTTTGTTAAAAAGGCTATTACTTAACACTTTTCGAGATCGTATAAAATACCATAACCCTATGATTATCAATAAGTAAGCACTTCCTCTATGTACAACTTGGACTAGAGCAGGGGTGAATCCATTTGTGTCGTAATTAACAAGGTTATCAACACTCCATTGACTACCATCCAGAACTACAGAAGGGATAACTTTTCCATTCATATCGGGGAAGGTTGGATACTGTAATCCAGCCTTCATTCCAGACATCAAACCACCGAAAATAATCTGTATGATTAATACTATTGTAAAAGCCCTAATTAGACTTTTCAACATAGAATTGTGAATAACTTTTGGGGACGGTTTGAATACTTTAAAAGTTGTCCACAATAGGTAGCTAATTAAACAAAATGCAAGAGACAAATGCATAGTTAATTTATATCCATTTACCCAAGGGCGATCAATTAATCCACTAGCCACCATAATCCATCCCATCAAAGCATTTCCCATCGCAATTAATATTACAATTCCTAAATCTTTAATTAACGACTTAGAGAGCATTCCTTTTCTCCAAAAGAGGAAAAAGGGTATTGCAAAAACAAATGCCATTCCACGCGCCCACAAGCGATGAAAATACTCCCAGAAGTAAATAAATTTAAAAGTTCCAACTTGAAATATGGATCCCATTTCCATTCCGTCATTGATTATTTCATATTGAGGAGTGGCTTTATACAAATCAAATTCGTGCTGCCATGCATCTGCATTCATTGGTGGAAGGGTTCCTGTTACAATTTCCCATTTGGTTATAGAAAGTCCAGAACCAGTTAATCGAGTTACAGCTCCAATAACGAATTGCATGAAAACCATAAAAATTCCAATACACAACCAAATCTTTACTATTCGTGTTATTTGATCTTTGGAAGTATATTTTGTTCCTAAAAATCCTTTTTCAAAAACTTCTTGATTTTCCAATTCTTGTATTTTCTCTGAATTCATTTTCTAATTTATTTATCTACCCTTGAGTTGAATTAAAATCAACTTGAGAGTTTAACCTGTTTTAATTTTTACAAAAATAAATTGTTTTGTTTGTTCTTGTTTCAGCTTAGTGTAATGTTCCTTTTAATAGTTTTTATAATTTTTTTCTTTTTTTGCCCTCATCATCATGTATGTTAACTTGTAGATAAAATTCTATAAAAAAATTATGTAAACTCATTCTTAACTTCTTTGATTTATAAACTAACACTTACGTAACATCCTAACTTTCACTAAATCAATCTTTTACAAAGTTATAAACAAGCTGTGTAGAAGTTATTCTATTAAAAACTTTTTGAAATCAACATTCTAAAAAGTCCCTTTTCAATGTCTATATTTGATGTGGATATCCACAATTTTCGAGTTCTCAACGCATCTTAAATTTTGTGATGTGTATAAACTATCTTCGATGTTGACAACTCTAACTCTTTTTCACTAGTTTACACACAGTTGATGTGGAAAACGATTTTTTCTAACTCATTGATAATTACGGTCTTATGTCTGAGTTAAAAAATAGAGTGTTGATAACATTTTGTGTTTTTGTTTTTTGAAAAAATAGATTTGGTTTTAGGATGAATATTTTTGTTTGAATAAAAAAATATAGTAATACTTTTACAAACTAAACCGTATTAACTTTGAATGATAAATTTTAAATTTCGAATGCCATCAAAAACGTTTTCTACGATTTTTCGTCATATTCAAAATTCAATATTTATCATTCAAAACTAATACAGTAAAACTAACAAATAAATGTGCGGTAGGTTTTCCTTTTCATTATCAAAAGAAAAAGTAGAGCAAGCATTTCAAATTAAGTTGAGTCAAGATATTCAGCCAAGTTATAATATTGCGCCTACTCACCTTTCGCATATCATTACTAATGAACATCCAAATCATTTGCAATTATTTCATTGGGGCTTGATTCCACATTGGACCAAAGAAGCTAAGTTAACTGGAAAGTTAATCAATGCTCGTTCGGAAGGTATTTCTTCCAAACCTTCTTTTCGAATGCCAATAAGAAAAAGACGCTGTTTGGTTTTAGCAGATAGTTTTTATGAATGGAAAATATATGGTAAAAAGAAAATGCCATATAGAATTATGATGCGAGATGATGAATTGATGGTGATGGCTGGAATTTGGGATGTTTACCAACAAGGTAATATGGTGGTTAAAAGTTTTTCGATTTTGACTACGCTACCTAACAAAGAGATGGAATTGGTACATAATAGAATGCCTGTTATTTTTCCAACCAAAGAATTACAAGATCAATGGATGAGTGATATTCCACTTCAGGAAGTGTTGGAAATGTTGCAACCTATTTCTGATAATTCACTTAGAGTCTATCGAGTGTCGGAAAAATTGAATTCTGTTAGAATTAATAATTCTGATTTGCATCATGAGGAATTGACACCGCCAACTTTGTTTGATTAAAAATAATTTAAAATGAAAGTCGTCATCCAAAGAGTCTCCGAAGCCTCCGTCACAATCGAAGGTATTGTCAAATCAAAAATCGAAAAAGGATTATTAATTCTTTTAGGAATTGAAGATGCAGATACAAAAGAAGACATCAAATGGCTATGTAACAAAATCAGTAACCTTCGGATATTTGGAGATGAAAATGATGTGATGAATCTTTCTGTAAAAGATGTACAAGGTGCAATAATTGTGGTCAGTCAATTCACACTACACGCGAGTACAAAAAAAGGAAATCGCCCGTCTTACTTAAAAGCCTCCAAGCCCAATATTGCAATTCCACTCTACGAAGCCTTTGTTGAAGAACTCAAAATCGTTTCTGCCCTTGATGTTCAAACAGGAGAATTTGGTGCAGATATGAAAGTAGCATTACTCAATGATGGGCCAGTCACAATTATCATCGACAGTAAAAATAAGGAATAACGAATGGTATTTAGCAGTACGATATTTCTTGTTTATTTCCTACCATTTTTTCTAATCACGTATTGGTTAACGCCACATAAATTTAGAAACCTTACTGCCTTAATATGGAGTGTGGTATTTTATGCTTGGGGCGCACCTCAATTTGTATTTGTATTATTTGGAAGTATTTTAATTGATTTTTTTTTAGCAAAAAAAATATACGAGTCAGAAGGTTTTTTAAAAAAAAGATATTTAATATTTTCAATGATATTAAATGTGGGCTTGTTGCTATATTTTAAGTATACTAACTTTTTTGTGGAAAATGCAAATGTATTGTTGAGTAATTTAGGAATGGATGGAGTGCATTGGACAAAACTAGCATTGCCCATTGGAATTTCATTTTTTACTTTTCAAAAAATAAGTTATATCGTAGATGTTTATAGAGGAAAAAATGAACCACTTCAAAAACTTTCAGACCTTGCCTTATATATTGTATTATTTCCCCAACTCATCGCAGGGCCAATTGTTCGTTACAGCGAAATAAAAGATCAACTCCAAAATCGAATTGCTCAATCGAATATTGATAATTTACTCAATGGTTTATTTCGATTTACTATTGGGCTTGGAAAAAAAATGCTCATTGCAAATCAAATGAGTGAATTGTCAGATAATATTTTTAATCTTCCTGCGGAGACTTTGACGATGGGACAAGCTTGGTTGGGTTCATTGGCTTATGCTTTTCAAATCTATTTTGACTTTTCAGGATATTCGGATATGGCGATTGGATTAGGTTTGATGATGGGATTTCGTTTTCCAGAAAATTTTAATGCTCCATATATTTCACAAAGCATCACCGAATTTTGGAGACGGTGGCATATTACTTTAAGTAATTGGATGCGCGATTATTTGTATATTCCATTGGGCGGAAACAGAGTGGAAAGTAAGATACATTTATATTTTAATTTATGGATGGTATTTTTGATTTCAGGATTTTGGCATGGGGCGGCTTGGACCTTTATTGTATGGGGACTTTTTCATGGAGCGTTTTTGATTTTAGATAGATTGTTTTTATTGAAGTTTTATAAATTGATTGGTAAACCCTTGAGTGTGTTGATTACCTTTATTATTACGTTGGTTGGTTGGGTGATTTTTAGAGCGGAGACTTTTCAGCAGGCGACGAGTTATATTGTAACGATGTTTGATTTTTCAAATATTGATTTTGCAATTTCGACAACGCCAGGAACTTACGATTGGTTTATCGAACAACGGTTTTTAATTATAATAGGAGTGGCTTCCTTTTTTAGTTTTTTTCCAATATTCAATTATGTAGAAAAAAATATGAATGCCTTTTTTGAAACGCATAAAAATACTGAGGTTGCAGTATTTAAAACAGGAATTGCAATTGTATTGTTATATGTATGTATTACAGAAGTGATTTCGACGGGAGTGAATCCATTTATTTATTATCGATTTTAAATTTTTGCCACATAGGTCACAGTAGGTGTTCTATTGTGAAACTTCTATGTGAACTATGTGGCAAAACAAAAAAAATGACAAGCAAAATAATAAAGTACAGCTGCCTTTTAGCAATGTTGTTTTTACTCTTAGTACCATTTTTAAAACAACATACGAACATCCTTCATGGTAAGTTTGAAGCTGATGAATTGAAGGGCTATTTCCCACCCATAGATTCTGTAAGTTTTTCCTTAAAAGAATTGTGGCGCGATAGTTCTTATCAAAAAAAGTATGAAGAACATTTAAAAAGAAATTTAAAAATACGACCATACGCAGTTCGAGTAAATAATCAATTCCACTATGATGCACTTGGCGAAATACGACGAACAATTGTAGAAGGCAAAGATGGTTATCTTTTTGAGACAGGATATATTTCTGCATTGCAAGGCAAAGATTTTTTAGGCACTCAAAAAATAAAAAAACAATCTGAAAAACTTCAAGCAGTTGCAGCTTATTTGAAAGAGGAAAATGATATTGATTTAATTGTGGCGATAGCAATGGATAAGGCAAGATATCTAAAAGAAAAATTACCTCCACAATATGATTTAGAAAATGTAGATTCTACGAATTATGAAACGTATTTAGAATTTTTGCAAAAAGATAAAATTCATGTTTTAGATTTTAATCAATATTTTTTAAACCAAAAAGGAACTACGGAACATGCACTCGCAACAAAACATGGAGTGCATTGGAGTTTGTATGGAGGATTGACGGCCGCCGATTCTATTCTAAGTTACATTGGTAAATTAAAAGGAGAAGAAGTCAATCGATTAGACAAAAGTGAAATTACAAAAACAACCATTCCAAGAAAAGAAGATAACGACATTGGAAAAAGTATCAATATGTACTATCCATTGGAAACTGATACTTTTTCTTATTACGAGCATTACCTTTTTGAAGAGAAAAAACCTTATCGTCCAAATATTGCATTAGTTGGAGATAGTTTTTGTTGGACCATTTGGGGACAAGATATTCCACATCATTATTGGGGCGATAGCACTTTGTTTTTATATTACTATAATCAAGTTTGGGATACGAAGTGGACGGAGCTTTCTGGAACAAGTATTCAGAAAGAACAGAAATTAAATTTTGCAAAAAGACAAAATGCAATTATATTGTTATACACTCCTATGAATATGAATAATTTAGGGAGTGATTTTATTGATGATATGTATGAATTGATTTTTAATGATTAGGTTTTGGTTAGCCACATAGTTCACATAGAAGTTTCACAATAGAACACAAAGCAGCGGAGCTGCAATTAAAAATTGTCGAATACTGTGTGTTCTATTGTGAAACTTCTATGTGAACTATGCGGCTAATCAAAACCAAAATCAAAACCAAAAATTATGACCATAAAAGAAGCACAAGCAACCGTAGATAATTGGATAAAAACAATCGGCATTCGATACTACAATGAGTTGACCAATACAGCAGTCCTCATGGAGGAAGTAGGGGAAATGTCAAGATTGATGGCACGTATATATGGTGAGCAATCTTTTAAAAAAAAGGAAGACGAACTGACTGCAAAAGATGATTTAGCAGGAGAGATGGCAGATGTATTATTCGTTTTAATTTGTTTGGCGAATCAAACTGGAATTGATTTAACAGAAGCATTGCAAAAGAGTTTGGATAAAAAAACAAAACGAGATAAAGACCGCCATGCGAATAATGAAAAGCTAAAATAAAATACAGCTAAGCATATAAAACATTGATAATCAATATTTTATATGCTTAAAAACCTCACCGTAATAGCTTTGTAATAGAAAACTACTTTTCTTTTTTCATTATAAATAAAAAGTTAGTTGAAAATACTTCTAATTTGACATTTATAAAATTTGCATAAAAACAAAACAAGAAACAATGTCAAAAATATCTACAAATGCTGGAAAACCTGAACTGAGTTTTTGGCAAATATGGAACATGAGTTTTGGATTTTTAGGAATCCAATTTGGTTGGGGATTGCAGATGGCAAATATGAGTTCCATTTATCGATACCTCGATGCAGAACCAGACCAACTCCCTATCCTTTGGCTCGCCGCTCCGATGACTGGATTATTAGTTCAACCCATTATTGGATATATGTCTGATAGAACTTGGAATTCATATGGTCGTCGAAAACCTTATTTTTTAGTAGGGGCAGTTTTAGCATCTATCGCTTTAATTCTCATGCCGAACAGTCCAACACTTTGGGTAGCAGCAGGATTGTTGTGGGTACTAGATGCAAGTATCAATATTTCGATGGAACCATTCAGAGCATTTGTTGCAGACATGCTTCCTGAAAAACAGCACACCAGAGGATTTACCATGCAAAGTTTTTTTATTGGAGTAGGTGCTGTGATTGCTTCCGCACTTCCTTTTATTTTAAGAGAATGGTTTGGAATGATTCCCGACGGTGATGAAGCCATTCCAAAGAATGTAAGAGTCTCTTTTTACATTGGTGCATTTGCTTTTTTTGCAGCAGTACTTTATACTGTTTTAAAAGTAAAAGAATATCCACCTGAGGACATGGAAGCATTTAGAAAAATGAAAGCGGCAGGAGGGAATGCGATTAGCTCAATGATAAAAGGATTTAAAGAAATTTTGGCGAACATAGTTGATATGCCAAATGTCATGAAGCAATTGGCAGTTGTTCAATTTTTCACTTGGATGGGACTTTTTTTAATGTGGTTTTTCTTTAGTGATGCAACGGCAACTTATATTTTTAATGCACCAAGTCCAGATTCAGATTTATATAAACAAGGTTCGGAATGGGGAGGATTGATGTTTGCGGCATATTCGGTAGTTACATTTTTAGCAGCATTTTTATTAGAACCTTTGGCGAAGAAAATAAGTAAGGTAAATACCCATTTTATTTGTTTAGCAATTGGCGGAATTGGATTGTTATTAATGGGTGTTTTTACCAATAAATATCAATTGATTATTTCGATGGTAGGAATTGGAATTGCATGGGCAAGTATTCTTTCTATGCCTTATGCTATTTTTGCAAAACACTTGCCTCCAAATAAGATTGGGGTTTATATGGGAATTTTTAATTTCTTTATTGTGATTCCTGAAATTTTAGCGACGCTATTTTTTGGAGCAATTATGAAAAATTTCTTAGATAATAATTCTTTGAATGCGGTGATGTTTGGAGGAGTAATGTTATTAATTGCTGCGGTTTTGACGTTGAGGGTAAAGGAGTAATTTTTTCACAGCTTTAAGTAATGTGACTCTCCGAGTCGCGTTACTTAAAGCTGTATTTACCAAAAAAGAAAAACTAAACAAAAAGTCAACCCCACCAAAATTGCAGATAAAAATCTAAAATCCGTATACCAAATCGACTCTCTAAAAGTCTCTTCTTGTTTTCGATATTTCCAAGTCAAATCTTTAAGATATTTCATATCAGAAATTTCACCCGACAAACTCGCAGCTATATAAATTCCAATACAAATAAAAGTCAAAATTCCAGCAAGAATTGTAAAATGAATTCCGCCTGTCCAATCATTCAAATGCAAGCACCCTGTTACAATACAAATAAGATGACCAAAAAGCAAAGTATAATTTGCACCTTTTGAATTTCCTCTTGACCAGAAGACACCCATAAAAAAAACTGTTGCGATAGGAGGAATGATAAATGAAAGTACCTTTTGCAAATAGTCAAAAATTCCTTCAAAGTTTGAAATGATAGGCGCCCAAAGTGCGGCAAAAACCATTAAAGAAAAAGTAGTAATTCGACCAATTTTCCCAATTTTCTCAGGTGATAATTCAGGACGACTAGGTTGAATAAAATCCATAACAATCAAAGCCGAGGAAGCATTCAAGGCAGAATCTAAACTTGACATAATTGCTGCAATCAATCCAGCCAACACAATTCCAATCACTCCTACTGGCAAAAGATTAACGACCATTTCTGCAAAAACTAAATCTGAATTTGCTAAGTTTGGAAAAAGAGAAGTTGCAAATAAACCTGGAATAACTAATAAAAATAAAACAGTTAATTTCAGAAATCCACCTAGCAACGCGCCCCATCTTGCATTATTTAAATCTCGTGCACCTAAAATTCTTTGACAAATAATTTGAGAAGTGGACCAATAATAAAATCCTAAAATAGGTACTCCAATCAAAGTACCCAACCAAGGAAGTGTCTTATCATCCAAAGGTTGAATTAATGACATATGCGACTCTGGAACACTTGCAACTGCTTTTGCCCACGAAAAATCAAACTGACCCAACACAGAAAATAACATAATACTTCCGCCCAATAAAATAATGACCGCCTGTAAAATATCGGTAAAGACAACAGCTCTCAATCCACCCGTTGCAGTATAAGTTCCAGCCATGAGTGTTATAATTAAATAGGTTTGCCAGATCACTAAATCAGGAAAAAATAATTGCAAAACGATTCCTCCAGCGAATAATCCCGCAGCCGTATCAACAATAACAGTCAATAAGATTGTTATCATCGAAACATATTTTCGAGTAAAACGACTATACCTTTTTTCTAAAAATTCAGGCATAGTCGAAATCTTAGAACGAATATAAAATGGAATAAAAAAAATGGTCATAACAACTAAAAGCAGAGTTGCCATCCATTCATAATTTGAAACGGAAATACCTGAACGATAAGCTTGACCTGAGAGTCCAATGATGGTAGCACTAGAAATATTTGAAGCGAAAAGAGAGAAACCAATTGCGGCCCAACCTAACGAACGTCCCGCTAAGAAGAACTCTTTTCCCGTATTTTTTTTTCGAGAAAAAATAAAACCAATAAATAAAACAACGAAAAAATAACCAATGATAATTCCGATGTCAATATTGCTTATCGAATAGTTGTTCATAAATTGAGAATGTAGTTTCTTAGGTCATCTTCTTTTCCTAAACTCATTTTCTTTTTCAAACGCACTCGTGACATTTGCACACTTGTAGGACTAATGTTAAATAAACGAGCAATTTCTTTTGTGTTTAGTTTCATTCGAATATAAGCGCAATGCCGATTATCGGTTTGGGTAAGATTAGGATGCCGATTTCCTAAGGTAACAAAAAAATCAGGATGCACATTTTCAAAATGTAACTTAAAATCAACCCAATCATTTTCAAGATTTGTACTTGATCGAATTAATTTTTTTATTTCTTTTATTGGTGTTTTTTTATTTTCTGCATTGGCTTTAAATTCATCGAGTTGTGAATTTATTTTTTGCAAAACAGAATTATGTTGATTGATTAAAAGTGTCGAAGTGGTGAGTTCTTTATTTTTTAAAAGTATCTCTTGTTCTAACAAAAGATTTTGCTCATGACGTTTGCGTCGTTCATTTTCCAATTGCTCTTTTTCCAATTCTGTTTTCATCAGAGCAATTTCATTTTCCAATAATTTTTGTTTGGATTGTTCCTCAGCTACAATAGATTTTCTCAGCGCCATAGAATACCAATACATATAAGCAAAGAAAATTAATGCTATCGAAAAGGTAAGAATTAATGTAAATTGATAAATTTCTGCAGCGTTGTCTTGAAGTTCCATTTTGCTGTGTTTAGGTGTATGTGTGTATAGGTGTATATGTTGACGAAGTAATTATGAGTAATTAAAAAGATTCAAAATTATTTCGTCAACATATACACTTATACACCTAAAAACATATACACATTAAATTAAAGTTTAACAATCTTCCCACTCTTCAGCTCCTGCTCTTCATTTGAAAAAATATAAAAATAAATTCCACTCGTCAATTCAGTTCCATTTTGATTTTTTCCATCCCATTGTATTTTATTTTTATTGGAAAAATCTAAAACGCGAACTTCTTTTCCTAAAGCATCAAAGATTTTTATTTCAGCATCTTTTGATAAATTATTTTTTTCAAAAACAAATTCAGTAATATTTGAAAAAGGATTGGGTTGAACCGTAAGTTTAATGTTATTCTCTAAATCATTGACATCAACCATGATACATTCTCCAAGCATATTCGCATCCATCCATAGAAGTCGTTCTGAAGTCCAAGTTTTTAAATAATCAATTTCCTCTTGGTAAGTGTCTCCAATAAATTGATTGGGCCAAACATAAGTCCCCAAAACAGGCCACCGTAGAAATTGACGAACTTGCGACTCCGCTAAAATATTTGCTTGTGCATCAATGAATTGCAAAATCGAATCTGTCTGCCAAGGGCCTTCTCGAAGTTCGGTCCATCTACATTTTAAACGATTCCTAAAATTGACATCTTCCAGTAATCTATCCCACCAAAAAGGTTGATCTTGCCCACATCCTGGATCATTAAAATTCCAACCACTTGTTTCCCAACCATCGCAATAATCGGCATTTCCATAACCTAAATTAAAATCCCAAAGTGGTCCAGCATTTAATTTTCCACCCCTGCTATCTTTATCTTTAAATAAAAATGAACTCAACCGATACGCATCCACATCACGACTTAATTCAACTGCTAACAAATGATCTACAAAAGAACCAATATCAATATATTGAGCATATCCATTTTGTGGATCATCAAAATTTCCACTAGCCAAATTGGTTTCAAAATCAGTAATATGATTTCGAATATAATTTTCTTGTTGATCGGTTAACTTATTTGCATTGGGATTTTGGTAAACGAAAAAGTGGAAAGGTTCAAAAGGTGATACCCAACCATTTCCATCCTCAAATCTATCCACTTGTACAATGTAACCTCCCGTCAAAGAATCTCCAGCATTATCATCCAAATCAAGTTTAGCAATGTCAACCCGATTTTTATCGATTTTAATTTTTTCCATCAAAATATAAACGCCACGATAATCATCATCAATAAATAATTCGCAGTAACGAGTTCGAGGTGCCCATTGTCCCATCCTATTTCCAAGTTCATAAGCCAAGACATTTCGAATCAAACTTTTATCAGTAAATGGGCCGTGGAGAATCCAATCATTTTCTTCAGGCATTCCGAGTAGTTCAACATTATTATTTTCCCCAAAAGCATCTTGCGTTTCAAAGCCGTAATTTTTTTTGGGAAAACCTTGAGAAGATGCGCCTCTAATTTCGATTGCAATTTGACCATCGTATCCATTAAATGAATCTGTAAATATATTGTTACGATTACCTAGTCCATTATCTATAATTCCCATTTGAGCAACAATTTTTGGTTCATCAGGAATACCTTGACCTTGAGTATTTATTTTTATGATCGGTAAATCAGAATCTGAAAATGGAGTAATAAACCAACTGGGCGTGGTCGAGTAATTCATTGATGCATCATTCACCCCTACGGAAAAGAAAAAATTACTCGACATATCGGAAGAATTATCACTTATATTTTGAATTTGAATAGCAAGCGTATTCATTCCATTTTGAAGACATTGATTGATTTTATCTTTATCCAAGGTAAAAGGAGTTGGAAGTCCACCTTGGTACAATTGTGCCTCATGATCGGTAATAGTACTTGCGTCAAATGCAGGAAACTGACCTTCAATATTATCTCTTGCTATTTCGACTCCATTCAGGTAGGCAATAAATGCATCATCATAATCGGCATGAAGAATTGCAGATTCCAATTGTGCAAGATCAACTATATTAAATTGTTTTCGAATATAAACTGATGTTGTAGAATTAGTCGGAAGAAAAGTATTGTCATCAGAGTCGCCATAACCAAATCCACCTTGTCCTTCATTCCAAATAGAATCATCAAAATTGGGTTCGTACCAATTAGAAGGTGGTTCAGAAAAACCTAACCGATATTTCCAAATATCATCTGCAAAAACGATAGTTTCCCAATGATCGATACCTTGAGCGGAGCTATTTTTTAAAAAAGAAAATAAAAAAAGAAAGAGCAAAAGGGTAAAATTTTTCATGCACAATTTATTTAGTTTTTTCAAAATTAAAATAAAAGCTAGATTTTTTTCAGATAAAAAAGGTGAGCAGTTGTCAAATTTCAAAATAAGTATAAAACCGTACTTTATTTAACTCTTGAAATTTCATATCTTGTAGCCGAAATCCCCAAAATATATCCTCCTACATTTTCTTTCCAAAAACAAATTCAATACACAAGGATAACTTGGTCTAAAGCTAAGTTTCGAACGAAATCTCAATTTTAAAATTAAACAGTTATTGCGCTATGAGGAAATCACTTTTTCTTGTGATTAGTCTTTTATTTTTTCTTGGTCAAAATCTACTTGCACAAATGCCTTCTGCGGAAGAACGGTCTGTTCAGTTGAGTGCGACGGTGTCTGCATCACCTCCACAAATTCATTTGACATGGAAGGAGGATATGGGAGCTTCTAAATATGTGGTTTATCGAAAATCATTAGAGGCAGAAACATGGGGAACACCTATTGCTAATTTGCAAGGTAGTGCGACCTCGTATACTGACAATACGGTACAAGTAGGAGTTGGCTACGAATATGCTTTTTTTAAAGAAGACTTTGCTCCAAGAATTGATACGGTTTGTATTCCAGCAGGAACACCTGTTGATTTTACAATTAATGATATGTACAATATTGGCTTGTGTTGCAGTTTTGGTTTTGGAAGTTATGAAGTAAAAAATTGTGGGCTTGTAATGGCAGAAGGAAGTGATTTTGGAATGTCGGCTTCACATACATTTATAACTTGTGAAGATGGAATGGGATGTTCGGAAGTTGTGATTACTATGAAAACAGATATGTTTGAAAATAGTACTTCATGGGTTTTGAAAAATAATAACACAGGAGAGATTTTAGGATCATCAGGTCCAGTTGGTTCATTTGTAAAACCTCGACCAGAGTATGGATTTATTTATGCAGGCATAGAAATACCAGAAGCGGAGAGCCGAGGGAAAATTTTATTGCTGGTAGAAAATAGTTTAGCGACTCCCTTGGCAAATGAAATTGTGGAACTCGAAAAAGATTATATAGGAGATGGTTGGCAAGTGCTTAAAGAAGAGGTGGATGCGAATGACACTCCAGCAAATGTTCGCTTATTAATTCAAAGTAAATACACTCAACATAATGATTTAAAAGCAGTTTTTTTATTAGGTCATATTCCAATTCCTTTTTCAGGAGATATTTTTCCAGATACACATTCCGAATTACGAGGTGCTTACGCTGCGGATGTTTACTATGGAGAAATGAATGGAACATGGACCGACGCAACGGTTAACAATACAACTGCAAATTTTAATATTTATCATAATGTACCTGGTGATGGGAAATTCGATCAAGACTCCATTCCTACAGGCGTGGTAGAATTGCAAGTAGGCCGAGTTGATTTTTTTGATATGCCTTCCTTTGCAAGTTCTAATCAAGCATTGATTCAACAGTATTTAAATAAAAATCATAGTTTTAAAACTCGCGAAATAAATCCTATTCGTAGAGCTTTGATTGATGATAATTTTATGCAATCTTTTGCAGCGCCTGCGGCAAGTGGTTTTCGAAATTTTGCGCCAATGTTTGGAGCAGATAGTATTTTTCAAATGGACTATATGTCCACAATGGAAAATGAAAGTTACTTGTGGTCGTATGGTTGCGGTGGCGGAAGCATTACCAGTTCGCAAGGAATTGGAAACACAAGTGATTTTGTAACAAGTAATTTACAAAATGTATTTACGATGCTTTTTGGAAGTCAATTTGGAAATTGGGCTTATCCTGATGATTTCTTGAGGGCACCTTTGGCGTCAGGTCAAACGCTCACAAATGTTTGGGCAGGAAGTCCTCCTTGGACTTTTCATCATATGGCAATGGGACATAATATTGGTTACAGTACTTTAAAAACTCAAAATGGAAGTGGTGAATTGTATTTGGGAAATGGCCCACAATTGGTTCATGTAGCTTTGATGGGAGATCCATCATTACGAATGCACATGGTGGCACCTTCTACAAAAATCACTTTTGATGATGATGGAAGTACCATTGATTTAGTTTGGGATGAACCTGAAAATGAAGACATCGTTGGTTATCATCTTTATCGTGCGGATTCTTTGCATGGAAAATTTGAAAGACTAAATGTGGATGTAATTACGGATACTTTTTATACGGATACTGAACCAAGAGCAGGTGAAAATTGGTATATGGTTCGTACTTTAAAATTAGAAAATTCTGCAAGTGGAAGTTATTATAATCTAAGTATTGGAAGAATTGATTCTGTATTTTTTATGCCAGCAATTCCTTTGGCTGCGAACTTTTCCACGGCTACTCAAGAATTTTGTGTTGATGATGTAATTCAGTTTAGTGATAACTCAGCAGGATCAGTTTCTACTTATAATTGGATATTTGAAGGTGGTGTTCCTATGACCTCAAATCTTCAAAATCCAGAAGTCACTTACAACTCAACAGGAACTTTTGATGTGTCCTTAACCATCAATAATATCTTTGGAGAATCTACTGAATCGAAAAGCGAATATATTGTTATAGAAAATGTCCCTATTCCAAATTTTAGTTTTACAGAAGATAATGGTACTATTCAAATTACAGATAACAGTAATAATGCAAGTTTTTATTTTTGGGATTTTGGGGATGGAAACTCTTCTCAAACTGCTGGAGATGTAACTTATAGTTATAGTACACCTGGCGTTTATACCATAAGTTTAACTGCTTCAAATGGGTGTGGTGCTAATATTTTTCAGCAGACTGTTAATATTATGACTACGAGTTTGGAAAATACTTTATTGGGAAATAATGTTTCTATTTTTCCAAATCCGACAAGTGATTTGTTGATGATTGATTTTGGAGAAAAAATGAATTCAAAGGTGAGTATGGAGTTGATAAATTCTTTGGGAAAAATAGTCAAACTTCAGATGTTGGATAATCCTTCAAAAGTGGAACAACTTAATGTTTCTAATATTTCATCAGGAATATATTTTATAAAAATAAAAAATGAGGATTTAGAAATTTATAGAAGAATTGTAATTCAATAAAAATATTTGACACGACTTTAAAGTAAGACGACTTAAAAAGTTGTCTTACTTTAGTCGTGTCAAATATTTTTATTTTATCTGCTTTTCCTCCGCAGAATTTACAAACAAAGTATTCCCCACACCCTCCAATTTTTCAAAAATAGTACCCCTTCCCGTTTTAAAATTTCTCCTCTAAAACCTACAATCGTCAAATCCGCATCTTCAGATATTATTTGACCATAAATCTTGTTTACGAAAAAAATTAAAAACCCAAACATTTATTCACGAGAAACATTAATTTTGCAGCCACGTTTTAATATTCGAATTTTTTTTAATTTTTAAAAAGCATAAAAAATGTATCGAACTCACAATTGCGGACAATTACGCATGGAAAATGTAGGAGAGGAAGTCGTACTCAGCGGATGGGTACAAGGATCAAATGATTTAGGACACATGATGTACACTAACCTTCGTGATCGATATGGTATTACTCAATTATTTTTCAGCAAAGAAGTGACCTCTGATGCTTTATTTGAAAAAGCAAGAACGATGGGGAGAGAATTTGTAGTGCAAGCTAAGGGAAAAGTAATCGAACGCCATTCTAAAAATCCAAAAATTCCTACAGGTAATATAGAGATAGAGGTAACGGATTTAGAAATTCTTAATGCTTCAAAAGTTCCTCCATTTACTATTGATGATGAAACAGATGGTGGAGATGACTTGAGAATGAAATATCGATATCTTGATATCAGAAGAAATCCTGTTAAAAATAATATCATCTTCAGAAGTAAGTTGGCGATCGAAACTCGAAAGTATTTGGATAGTCAAAATTTTGTTGAGGTAGAAACTCCTGTTCTGATAAAAAGTACACCAGAGGGGGCGCGTGATTTTGTAGTACCTAGTCGAATGAACAAAGGGTTATTTTATGCCTTGCCGCAATCACCTCAAACATTTAAACAGATTTTGATGGTTGCAGGGATAGATAGATATTTTCAAATTGTAAAATGTTTCCGTGATGAAGATTTACGTGCAGATCGTCAACCTGAGTTTACTCAGATTGATTGCGAAATGTCATTTGTAACTCAAGAAGAAATTTTAAATACATTCGAAGGTTTGACAAAACATTTATTCAAACATACTTTGGATGTAGAGTTACCAGATTTTCCTAGAATGACTTACGATGAAGCGATGCTAAGATATGGTTCTGATAAACCAGATGTTCGGTTTGGAATGGAGTTCGTTGAGTTGAATGATGTTGCTAAAGGGAAAGGATTTTCTGTTTTTGATAATGCAGAAATGGTGGTAGGAATTTGTGCAGAAGGACAAGCAGCTGAATATTCAAATAAGGATATTAAAAAATTAACGGAGTGGATGCAACGTCCACAAATTGGAGCGAAAGGATTGGTTTATGTAAAAGTGGAAACAGGAGGAACGTTTAAATCTTCTGTTGGAAAATTTTTCACAGACGAAATTTTACAAACATGGGCTGATAAATTTGGAGCGAAGGAAGGCGATATGATGTTGGTGCTTTCGGGTGAAGATGAAAAAACTCGTAAACAATTAAATGAGTTGCGTTTGGAAATGGGGAACAGAATGGGCCTACGTGATCCTAGAGTTTTCAAACCACTTTGGGTTGTTGATTTTCCTTTATTGGAATGGGATGAAGAGTCAGAAAGATTCCATGCGATGCACCACCCTTTCACTTCTCCAAAAAAAGTGGATATGGAAAGAATGTTAAATGGCGATCATGAAACGATGAAATCACTTCGAGCCGATGCCTACGATTTAGTTATCAATGGTGTTGAAATTGGAGGTGGTTCAGTTCGGATTCATGATAGAGATTTACAATCGAAAAATTTTGATTTGCTTGGATTTACAAAAGAAGAAGCGGAAGCGCAATTTGGATTTTTATTAGGAGCATTTGAATATGGTGCACCTCCGCATGGTGGAATCGCTTTTGGTTTTGATAGATTGTGTGCTGTATTGAATGGTCAAAATTCAATTCGTGATTTTATTGCATTTCCTAAAAATAACCAAGGTCGTGATATGATGATCGATGCGCCAAGTCCGATTGATGAAACGCAGTTGGATGAATTGGGGATTGATTTGGCGAAGGAGGAAGTTGGTTAAAACGGTTTTCCAAAATCGGCATAAAAAATCCCTATTCAACTTAAAAGTCGAATAGGGATTTTTATTTTTCAATTTTTTAACTGAATATTATTGAGAACCTTTAGTTTTTAATTTAATTTCCAAAGCGATTTTTTCTACTTTATCTAATTGTTCTAAAATTCTTTGTTGTTCGTCTTTAGTTAGGGTATCGAAATCGAATTGCTCAATAAAATCAATACTCTTATTTATTTTTTCTATTACTTCTTGAGGATTAATTTTTGGCTGTATCATAATTAAGAATTTTTATTTTTCAATTTTTTTAACTGTTTTCTTTTCGTATTAATTTTATCTAAAATATCATCTGTATATTCTTCAACTTCTTTATGTCCAAGGATATTTTCAAAATAGTCGTAATAATTATTGATAAGCGTTAATTGCTGAAACAAAACCTTAATCTGGTTTTCTAAATCTTTTATTTTCAAAATAGTATGTTTGGTTGTTTTCGTTTTACCAAAAATACTCCAAATCCAACACTATTTCAAATATTGTTTTGACACATACAACTTGACTAAATATCCTTTTCAATAAATGACTTAGGCAAAATAAAAACCTTCCAATAATAAATCATCCCCATCAAACAAGCCATCTGAATCGCAGTCAATCCAAAACCAACCACAATCCCAGGCCGAATAAATTCTACTAAAAATCGATACAACAAATAACTTGCAAGAAAAATTTTAAACCTCGCACCATTCACCAGTTTTACTTTTTTTTCCAAAAAATAAATAAAACCCCAAAGCAAACCCAAAAACAAAATTTCATACAAAGTAGTCGGATGTCGTAAAATTCCATCACCTAAATCCATCGCCCAAGGAAGATCAGAAGGAATGCCATAAGTCGGTTCATAAACGCCCATCGAAAAACAACCGACTCGCCCTATCATCATTCCCAACACAATTGGAAAAGTAAAAAGATCACCTGAAGATTGTTTTTCACCAATCATTTTTTTCACCCACTCCACGCCTATCAGGCCTCCTAACAATCCTCCTACAATTGTCTTCGCTTGAAAATAATAAAGTAACCCTTTTGAACCAGAGAAGAATATTTCAGGAACTTCAAGTCCACCCAAAATTCTTGAACCTAAAAATGCACCTCCAGTTGCGCCTATCAAAATCCAAATTCGATTAGCATCAACTATGGTATCTATTTGATTTTTTCTTAAAAAAAGAAAATACCGAAACCCAATAAAAAAAGCCAACACCTCAAATAACATATGAGCATTGATACTTAGAATTCCAATTTCAAAAGTTAATGGAAATTGCAAGTGAAGAAAAATTAAGGAGTGAGTAATCGAAGCCGTTGTGCATAATAAGGAATGGCTTCGGAAATTTTACTGAGGTCTGTAGTTTCTAAAATTATTTTTTCTTTAAATAAGAAATCAAAGAAACTAGTTTTACCATCATGACCATTTCTCATAGCCGTCATAAATCCTGCATGGTTGTTTTCGATTCTTCCAGCCCGAATTAAACGATAAGTATTTTGAAATAAATCATATTCAATAATCAACAACAGATTATGAAATCGTCGATGGTAACAAGAAATAAATAATGGATTGTGTAAAAAATCTTTATACTCGTGTCCAAATAAAACCCGCTCGTACAAAGGATATAAAAAAAGACTTGTTCGAATATTATTTTCTTCAAGGTGTGCTTGAGCTTCTTCTAGTTTTGTTTTTAAAATATTACTAGATAGTTGATCGAAATTCAAATCAGAATAGGGTAACCATTCATTGGTATCAGGATCATAATAGTCGGTATCACCAATCCTTAATTTGTAATCGAATTTTTTATAGTGTGGAACGACATAGCCAGGATAATAAAATTCTGCACCAGTTCGCAAACCAAAATCGATTTCCAAAAGCATGGTGTAAAATCCCAAACTATACTTTGAGTAGTCAGGATGAAACAGTCCCATGATACTCGCAATACTATTATCCCCTAAATCAAAAAAACTTGCTGCAGCTAATCGATCACCATCATAAACACAAGTTTCCCAAGTATCATAAATATTATAATCCGCATCTCCAAACAATGACTTCCGCAAACTGGTAGAAACAAATCCTCCAAATCGTTGTCGATGAATGGTATATAAATCATTTTTCTCTTTATCAAAACGTGCTCGTCGAACTACAATTTTAAATCGTTTATTATTACGATTCATGATCTTACGCACACTCTTTCGAAAAGCATATTCTTTTAAATCCAACCTTGTCCAAACTGCGGTGTACAACTTTCCATCAAAACATAAAAACCGACAAGTGAAAATCATTTGCCCCATACGAAACCACCCTCGACCAAGATACTCGTCTAGTTTTTTATGTGGTAAAAATTCGGGATAATGGATTTCTGTAAACATCGAAAGTGGTATTGCGATTTTTATTTTTGAAAAAAACAGTTTAAAAATAACAATTATATTTTAGATTAAAATGATTGTTTGATTGTTTCGCTTCGCTATTGTTAAATTGATATCGAATTAATATTCACTAAGTTTTATTAAAGAACTAGTCACAGGTATTCGATAACAATCTAACAATAAGCGAAGCGAAACAATTTAACAATCATTCTAATTCACCTTCCACTTTATCCCACAACCTGAACTTGGGCGTTGCATTGGGTTCACAGGTCGGTTAACCAATACGGCATCCAAAGCTGCACGTAAATCTTTTCCAGTTAAAGGGGTATCATTTCCAGGACGCGCATCATCTAGTTGACCTCGATAGACTAAATTCATTTTGTCATCAAAGACATAAAAGTCAGGAGTGCAAGCGGCATCGTATGCGCGCGCAACTTCTTGAGTTTCATCAAAAAGATAAGGAAAAGTATATCCACTTTCTTTTGCAAAAGTTGTCATATGTTCAGGCGCATCTTGCGGATATCTTTCAATATCATTGCAACTAATAACTGCAAATCCAACTCCTGCTTCTTGATATTCTCTAGCAACATTTACAATCTCTTCATTGACATGAATGACATATGGACAATGATTACAGCTAAAAATAATAACCGTTGCAACATCTGATTTGATGTCATCCAAACTCATCATTTTTCCACTAACGGTATCCAATAAATTAAAATCGGGAGCGGCTGTCCCTAGTGCTAACATTTTTGATTCGGTAAGTGCCATTGTATTTTTTTATTTTTATAAAATTTATTCGAAATTTACAAACACTCTTGATTAATTCCTAAGATATATTTGTCTACAACATTTATTTCCTTTGCTGTTTCTGCACCTTTGAATCCAGTTACGGTTTCGTTCTTCATCCTCAACTTCATCTGGTCGATATATTTTTTAGACAAAGGTAAATATGACCAATGCCATTTTTCTTCATTGTATCCATGAGGACGTTTGGTTCCTTTTTCGGTATAAGGTTGATAAAAACCAAATGTGTGCGCATTGTTTTTTAACCACTCATATTCTTTTAATCCTTTTCCTTTTTCAAAATATTTATTGGTAAAATTGTTTACATCAATATCAGTTCCCCAATGATGTCGTGAAGTACTCGGCATCGAACTAAATTCTAAAATCTTTAACGCTCGATCTTTGGGATTAGGAAATTCTTTTTTGATATTTTTTACACCTGTTGTTGGTCGAGTACCTTCCCACTTTGCTTCCCAAATTCCTTTTTGTGCTTTAAAGTTTCGAGTTGCAGATTTTATAACAAAAGAAACACCATCCTGTTTGGCAGCAGCGTGCATTTTTTTAAAAGCTTCATAAGTTTCTTTTTGCAAATACATTCCATTTCGAGAGGCAAACTTTTTTTCAATAGGTATAAAGTTGGGATGTTTTGTAGGATCAAATTTCCCCATCAAAAATTCTAAGTCAATAGAATGATCCATTTGGATAGTTTCAGCAGGTGGAGTCTCCTTCAAAGTTGTTGGTGATTTTCTTTCCGCATTGGAAGCGATTGCAGCTTGATTAGAATTAGAATCGTTACAGCTGAAGAAAAAAAGAATTGCAAGAATTGCAGATGTTATTTTCATGTATTTATGTTGTCTTTTTTGCTGCAGATTTACGCTGATTTTTATAATTATTGAATAATGCGTTATTCGATAATCATAAAAAATCAGCGTAAATCTGCGGCAAAAATCTAAAATCAATATTCAAAAGTCATCGTCTCATAAGGATAATCAAATAAATATTTTTCCTTAATTAGCTTTGCTACTTTATCTGGAACCATTTTTTCCCAAGACTCATCATTCGCTTTAATTTTTTCCAAAACCTGTTTAGAAAAAATATGTAGATGTTCAGGATTGTAATTTTCGATATCTACGATTTTCCCATCTTCCAATAAATGCTTGTATAAAAATTTAATACCATCTGGAATTGGTAAATTTTTACAAGTCATCAATTCTTCACTTCCCTCTTGCATCGAAGGATAAACATACATCTTCATTTTTTTAGTAAATAATTCTCCAAACTCCATCAACAAACTTTTCTTCTTATCGTCAAAGTATTTACTATTGATAACTTTTAACAATTCTTTTACGCCAATGACCAGACCAACAGTTTGTACTTTAAAGTTAGAAAGATAATTGACTAATTTTTGATGTTGCTCACAATTGGAAACGACAACTGTCTGCCCCATTGAACAAAGAACTTCTGCACGATCTAAAAAATCTTTTTCATCCAAAGCCGTCAAATCTCCACCGCATAAATTATCCATAGTGATTTCCGTCAACATAAATGCTCTTCGAGAATCGACATGTTCTTCATTTCTAAACTGCTCAAAACTTTTATTAATCATATCCTGATTCACTAAAGTAGCAGGTCGAAAACTTCCTCGAACCACCAAGACATGTTTTTTATATAAAAATTCAGAGCCATGAAGATTTTGTCCATCAGGTCCAAATATGGCGACTTTGGTCATTTTATTTTTTACCATCATCAAACTCAACCAACGGTTATCCAATTCTTTAAAATTAGGTCCAGTAATTCGAATCATATCAATCTCCACTCGACCTTCCAAATTATCCATTAATGATTGAATCATCATTTCTGGATCTTCATGATAGTGGTAGCATGCATACAATAAATTAACGCCTAAAACTCCAACAGCCTGAGCTTGTAATTGGGTACTGTTATCCAACATTTTAACATGCAAGACAATATCGTTCGTTTCGCCTTGTGGAGATAATTGAAAACGTAACCCTAGCCAACCATCACCTTTGATGGTTCGAGAATAATTTAACGCAGCAATGGTATCCGCAAAAACAAAAAAATTAGTGTCGGGTCTTTCATTTGCCAATCGAGTCATCATCAAATCATATTCATGATCGAGCATTTTATACAATCGACTTTCGCAGACGTATCGACCACTCGCTTCGACCCCATAAATTTTATCTGAATAAGTTTTATCGTAAGCAGACATGGTTTTGGCAATCGTACCTGCCGCAGCACCTACTGTAAAAAAATAACGAGCGACTTCTTGTCCCGCGCCAATTTCTGCAAAGGTGCCATAGATCTTATCATTTAAGTTGATTTCTAGTGCTTTTTGTTCCGTTTCTAGTGCTTGACGAGCCATAATAGTTAAATGATTTGTTTGAATTACAAATTTACATAATTATCTACGATTGATTGTGATGAAGGGTTAGGAGTAAATAATGTTTTTTTTGCCGCAGACTTACGCAGACTAGTCATGACTTTCTATAACGCGTTATTCGAAAGTCATGACAAGTATGCGTAAGTCTGCGGCGGAACTTTTCTTTTCTTTATTTTATTGAAACACAAGCAAAGTTTATTTATTATTTTTGCAAAAAATAAATACGAGTTAGAGAAATTCAAAATACCTAATTCTCAAAATCATAATACTAAAAAAATGTTTCCAAAGTACGACGTGATAGTAGTAGGCGCAGGACATGCAGGATGCGAAGCCGCAGTCGCAGCAGCCAACATGGGATCGAAAGTGATGCTTGCAACAATGAACATGCAGACGATTGCACAAATGAGTTGCAACCCTGCGATGGGTGGAGTTGCCAAAGGACAAATTGTTCGAGAAGTGGATGCCCTTGGAGGGTATTCAGGAATCGTAACGGATAAGACGATGATGCAATTTCGAATGTTGAA
>CAKZSH010000156.1 GCA_937918905.1 uncultured Saprospiraceae bacterium | reverse complement strand
TGCTTAGTTGAAAAGCAGATTTTTTTGATAGTTTTTCTTAAAAAATCATTGAATAGTCGCTCTATTGAATTATTTTTTAAGGAAAAATAGCAGAAAAAGATGTTTTCAAATGAGTGCTTTTTAAAGGGTAACAAGTCTATTATAAAAACTGCGTGATGGTTGTAAATAATGCGGTTGTTGAAAGTAAAAGGAATGAGGGAGACCAGACTTGGTAAGTTGTTTTCTCAGTTATTCCAAAGTATGTTTATTTGACTGTTATTTATCTTCTTTCTTGTTGATAGAAAGTGGTCGATTAATACTTTCTTCTAACGAAATAAAAGTTTCAGTTCGTTGGATTCCTGGAATATGCTGAATTTTATCATGTAAAACCTCTCTTAGGTGGTTAGTATCTTTACAAAATATCTTTACAAAAATACCATAATTTCCTGTAGTATAATGTGCACTAACGATTTCGGGGATTTTCTTTAATTTTTCGGAGACATCTCCATACAATGAGCTTTTTTCTAAAAATACCCCTAAAAACGCCACTACATCATAACCTAGTTTAGTATGATCTACCGTTAGATTTGCACCCGTAACGATTCCCATTTCTTTTAGTTTAGTCATACGTACATGTACCGTACCACTCGATACAAATAATTGCTTTGCAATTTCCGTATAAGAAGTGTTAGCATTTTCCATTAAAATGGCTAAAATTTTACGATCTATGTCATCTATGTTTCCTGTTTTATCCATCTTGGAATCTTTTTGTACAACAAAAATAATCAATATGTTGTTGATTTTTGGAAAATAACTTTTAACTGTCGAAAAAAATCAAAACTTGAAGATATAAATTGTTTACATTTGTTCTTGAGTAAATAGTATTAAGATTGTGACAATTGGGTGTCCTCATATTAAAAAATAATCTCTTCATACGGGTAGGTTATTTAATTCCTACTCCCTTATCTGAAAACCTATTTATAATTATCAAGTAAAACTTAGTAGTTCATTTAAGTTTATAATATTTTATCAATGCCTGAATACGATAATTCTCCCACTAAGAAAAAACTAAATATCTGGCTTCCATTTTTATTTGCTTTGGTGCTTACCATAGGAATGTACATTGGTGCTCAATTGAAGCCTAACCCGTCGGTAGTGATACAAACAGATAGTGGAGAGTCTATTCATTCTAGTAATATTGGAACTGGTAGAATTGAAGATTTGCTTCGATTTATCGAAGCTAGATATGTGGATGAAGTGGATAGTGAAGAATTGATTGATAAGGCCATCAATAATATTTTAGAAGAATTGGATCCGCATTCGAATTATATTCCAGCATCACAACTAGCAAGAGTTAATGATGAGCTAGAAGGGAATTTTGATGGAGTTGGAATTGAGTTTATTATACTAGATGATACGATTGTGGTAGTCGCTCCGATTGTTGGAGGCCCATCAGAAGCAGCAGGAATTTTGGCAGGAGATAAAATTGTAGAAATCAATGATTCTACCGCAGTTGGTTTGGAAGGGAATACACGGGAATTAGTCAATAAATTAAGAGGAGAACGAGGTACTCAAGTTAAAGTAGGTGTGCTGAGAGGTAAGGAAAAAGAAATTAAAACTTTTGAAATTGATAGAGATGAAATACCGATTCATAGTGTGGATGTAGGATATATGATTGATGAAAAAACGGGATATATCAAAGTAAATAGATTTAGTGCTACGACTTATCGAGAGTTTATGAAAGAAGTGGAGTCGATGCAAGAGGATGGATTAAAAGATTTAGTAATTGACTTACGACAAAATCCAGGAGGATACTTGCAAGAAGCGACAAAATTATTGAGTCAACTATTTCCTGATAAAGGTAAATTATTAGTGTACACCGAAGGTCGAACAGTTCGACGAAATGAATATGAATCGAATGGATTGAATCATTTTTCAATTGATAAAATTGCGGTCTTGATTGATGAAGGGTCAGCTTCGGCAAGTGAAATTGTAGCAGGGGCGGTTCAAGATTGGGATCGTGGGATTATTGTGGGAAGAAGGTCTTTTGGAAAAGGCTTGGTACAGGAACAATATCCATTGACGGATGGTTCGGCACTTCGATTGACGGTGGCTCGATATTACACGCCTTCCAATCGGTTGATTCAAAAATCATATGCAGATAAAAAGGCTTACGATCAAGATGTGATTGATAGATTTGAAGGAGGTGAACTGATTAATAAAGATAGTATTCACCAATCTGACACAACGAAATTTTATACCAAATTAGAAAATAGAGTAGTGTATGGCGGAGGTGGAATTACTCCTGATATTTTTATTCCTTTAGATACATCGTATCTCAATCAAGATTATTTAAGATTGCGAGGGGCAGTTGTTCCTCAGTTTATTTATCGCTATGCTGAAAACCATGCTGATGATTTGAATGAAATTACCTTGGAAAAATTAAGGAATGAATTTGAGGTGGATGAAATGATGATACAAGAACTGCTAGATCATGCTGCTGAAAATGGGGTAGAAGTGAATCTTGATAATTTTGAGAAAATTAAAAGCGATGTAAAACTATTGTTAAAATCTCGATTGGCTCGACACTTTTTTAAAGAAGATGGACTTTATACCATTTTGAACGATAAAGATGAGGCAGTTAAGGAAGCACTTCGAGCATTGAAGAAAGAGAATCCTTTGGCGGATTTTTAATAGGTTAGTAACTAGTTAATGGTGATGGGAGTGTTCATGAATGTGTGTCTTTGAGCTTGTTCTTCTTAGCCGTCGGATGTAAATCCGACTCTCTCATCAAAAAACGTATGATCTAAACGTTTGATTATCAATGTTTTAAAATTAATATTATTCGACCGAGAGAGTCGGATTTATATCCTACGGCTAAGAAGAAAATTAATAGACACCGTTAAATAAACACCCCCTGGTGATTTGTGATTGGTAAAACGAGTCACTAATCACCAGTCACCCAATTTTTTTAATAATCGGATTAAAAGCTTTAGAAGCAACCAAAACTTTATCCCCAATACTTAACAATTTCGCTTCTCCTTCATCCGCCACTACTTTGACCAAATCTTTCCCAATCAAAATTGTAAGGATATAAATAAAATCCTGTTTTTCCATTCCAATAATTTTACCTGTAAATTGAAACTTTCCACTCACTTCTTTTTGAGTAAAAATCTCGATGGGTTTCCCCTGTTGAGTAATCTTCCCATCTTCGATGACTAAAATTTTATTGGATAATTTTAAAATTTCGGAGACGTCATGACTGATTAAGATAGTAGTCAATCCATAGGTTTGATGGACTTGTAGCAAGTATTGTTGTAGTTTATTTCTCATTTCCACATCCAATGCAGATAACGGTTCATCCAATAAAAGCAATTCAGGTTTTTGAACTAAAGCTCTAGCAAGGGCAACTCTTTGTTGCTGTCCACCTGAGAGTGTTTTAGGTTTTCGATGTTGAAGTTCGCCCAATTCGATGATTTCAATCAATTCGGAAATGATTCGTTGAGATTGATTTTTTTGAAGTGCAAATTGTAGATTTTCCTTAACCGTCATATTAGGAAAGAGGGCATAATCTTGAAAAACAAAACCTACTTTTCTCTGCTGAGGAGTGAGCGCAATTCCATTCTTACTATCTAGCCAAGTTTTACCATTGACTTGAATTTTCCCAGAATCAGCCTCAAGGAGTCCTGCTAAAATTCTTAAAGATGACGTTTTTCCAGCACCTGATTTTCCATAAAAAGTAGCAAACTCCCCTTCATTAATTTGACATTGGACATCCAGATTCATTTCCCCCGAAGGGGCCGATAATTTTTTTTGAATAGATAATTCTATCATAAAGTCTTGGTCTAACTAATTTGGATTTATACACGAGTTCAAGGCTTGACTTGCAAAGTCAGGCTTTGACTTTTACTGAAATTCTTATAATTGCTGTTACTGTTACGTTTAAAATATTTTGATTATTGAACGCTGAGTCGCTGAGACACGGAGTTAGCCGAATACTTTATTGAGGTCGCAGAGTATTTTTCTTAGAAAAATTTAAACAGAGGTCGCAGAGCTTTTTTTTAATAGCACTTTAAATCTCTGCATCTTTGCTCATTTTTATTTTAATAAAATACTCTGCGACCTCAATAAAGTATTCGACCAACTCTGTGTCTCAGCGTTCAATAATCAATATTTTTTTGCTTAATATAGAACTTGGGAAAACAATAAAAGTAAAATTAACCAAACCATCCAAATATCCAAACCCTTCAAAAGTATTCGACAACACATACACCTATTACACCCAAAGACATTAACACCCAATAAAAACCCTTTCCGAATTAAAATTTTCATTTTCATTTTCACTACCTTTGCCGCAGATATGAAAAAAGGGAAAATCATACTGGAAAACGATCAATTTGAGTTGACCATAGAGCGACTATGTCATCAGCTGATTGAGTCGTATGACCGATTTGAGAATACCTGTATCATTGGCGTCCAACCTAGAGGAGTCCTTCTTGCCGATAGAATTTGCAAAAGGCTTCAATCCATTTTAAAAATTAAAAAAATAGAAAACGGTAAACTAGATATTACTTTTTATCGTGATGATTTTAGGACAAGGTCAAAACCCCTTTCTCCCAGTACTATTGAAATGGATTTTTTAGTAGAAAATAAAAATGTGATCCTTGTAGATGATGTACTCTATTCGGGTAGAACCATTCAAGCAGCAATGACTGCATTGAATCATTATGGTCGTCCACATCGAGTAGAATTGTTGGCATTAGTAGATCGGAGGTTTAATCGACATTTGCCGATCCAATCCGATTATATTGGAGTAACTGTGGATGCGGTGGATGAAGCTTATGTGCAAGTGCAATGGAAAGAAACTGATGGGAAGGATCAAATAGTTTTGTACGCTAGTAAAGAAGATAAATATAAATAGACTTGAGATAGTGGGTATTGTGTATCAAGAAAAAAAACAATGTACTTACAATCTTAATTTCTTTTTTAATAAAAAATAAATACGCTAATATTCAACGATATTCGAGCCGTCAAGCACAGCGTTCGTCTACCGTCAAGCGAAGCGTCCGTCAATCGTAAAAAAATGACTCAAAAAGAACTCAGTACCAAGCACGTTTTAGGAATTAAATACCTGACACCTGAGGACATTCGATTGATTTTTGAAACTGCGGAAAATTTTAAAGAAGTCATCAATCGTCCCATCAAAAAAGTTCCCTCCCTTCGTGATGTTACCGTAGCCAATTTGTTTTTTGAAAACTCCACCCGTACCCGTATTTCTTTTGAGCTAGCTGAAAAAAGACTCTCTGCGGATATTGTAAATTTTTCTGCCTCCTCTTCTTCTGTAAAAAAAGGAGAAACACTCTTGGACACCGTGAATAATATTCTTTCTATGAAAGTTGACATGGTCGTGATGCGTCATCCCGCACCTGGAGCACCCGCATTTTTAGCCAAACACATTGATGCTAACATTATAAATGCAGGAGATGGTACTCACGAACATCCAACCCAAGCATTATTGGATGCCTACTCCATGAGAGAACAATTAGGAGATTTGCAGGGTAAAAAAATTGTAATCGTTGGAGATATTTTACATTCCAGAGTTGCTTTAAGTAATATTTTTTGCCTACAAAAATTAGGAGCAAAAGTCAAAGTATGCGGACCTCCCACTTTACTTCCCAAGTATATCAATGAACTCGATGTAGGTGTGGAATACGATATTCGTAAAGCCCTAGAATGGTGTGATGTAGCGAATGTGCTTCGTATCCAATTAGAACGACAGGATATAAAATATATCCCATCGATCCGTGAGTATTCACAATATTACGGAATCAATAAAGCAATGCTTGACAATCTCAATAGCGAAGTCATCATCATGCACCCTGGTCCTATCAATCGAGGGGTTGAACTTACGAGTGATGTAGCCGATTCTGACCAATCTATTATTCTTCAGCAAGTAGAAAATGGAGTAGCTGTTAGAATGGCTGTATTATATCTTTTGGCAGCAAAGCGATAAAATATTCGTTTAGTAAGAGTAGACAACCTTCCAACATTAAATTGCATCTTACTGAGAAATTCAGTTTAATTAAAACCCACTTACTAATTTATAAGACGTTGATATTCAATGTTTTATGAATCTTACTCTATCATATTTAGAAATAAGGGATCTAATTTTTTATTAGAAATAAAGTTTAATCCTTCTTAATGCGTAATTGATTATTCTAAATCAAATAAAAAATTATCGCAATCCTTCATTATATTGTGGTACAAAACATTATTTACATAGAACCAAAAAAAAGTTTTATATGAGCTTTTCTAAATCGTTCCTAGCTATTCTCTTTTTTCTTATTTCATGGAATTTTCTCAATGCCCAATGCGGTAGTCTAATTCAAGAAAATAAGAAAATAGGTGGCACTCACTTTTTAAAATCTTCAGAACAAATATTAGTTGTTCGAGGAAATTACACTTACAGTTTGGAGTTAATGAATGATGAGAAAGGGGTATCTGCAAAATTTATATCTAAAAATGGAGTTGACTTGAATGAAGGAGATGAGGTTATATTTATGGATAGCAAACGCTCAAGAAAAAGTTACCGATTTGTAGGTATGGGAGAAATTACCAACAAAAGAGGAACACCCACCCAAACGAATAATCTTGAATTGGATTTGGCTGCAGTCAACTGGTTAGCAACTTCAACGATCAATACCATTTACATAAAAAACAACATCAGTAATCGGATGGTGAAGTTTACTGTAAATGGAAATCGGCAAAAAGAATTTAAAGCGCTATCAACTTGTTTTAATTCGACCATCGATAAATCTAAAGTTAATAACACCGTACTTACGGGAAATAATTTTAGCCCATCAGGAGGTGGTAGTAGTGGAGGTGGATCTGAAAATGTGAGTTCGACACGACCAGGAGGAGGAGGTAGTGGTGGACGAGTACAAAGAATTACTGATCCCAGTTTGTTAAATGATGAAGAGTTGGCTGCGTTACGAAAAGAATTAGGAGAGATTAAACAAAAAATTCGGGAAGAGATTCAAGCAGAAAAAGATAAAGGGGAAAGAATCAAACAAAAATTACAAGAAGATGTAGCTGCTGCAAGAAAACAAGCTGCGGATAAAAAAGCAGAGTACGCTAATGAAGTAGTAGAGGCTAGAAAAAGTTCTCAAATAGAAATTGAGAAATCTAAGCAAGAAGTTGCAGAGACGGTTGTAGATGCTCGTTCGAAAGCTTCTACTGAAATGGAAAAGATAAATTTGAATGTAGGTGAAGCTAAGAAAAAGGCGAATGAAGAAGTTCAAAAAGCGCAATTAGAAAGTGCGGAAGAAGTAGCACTGGCACGTCAAAATGCAGCTACTGAAATAAAAACGATTAAGGAAAAATTAGATTTAGCAAAATTAGAATATGCGGATGAAGTGTCTTCTGCAAAAGAAAATGCGAATGCGGAGTTGTCAAAAATTAGAGAGGAGACAAGGGCAACTATCATGGAGGCTAGAGAAAAAGCTAAGCTAGAAAAAAATAAAACGACTCAGGATGTGGTAGAAACTAAAAAAACTGCATCAGAACAAATTTTACAAGTCAAAGAAGAGACCGCTGAAGAGGTGGCACAAGTTAGAGAAAATGGAGTTTTGGAAAAACAAAAAATTGCTTTAGAAATTGCTGAAGCTCGTCGAAAAGGTGAGGAGGAAAAAGCTTTGATTTTGGAAAATAATGCTTCGGAAGTAGCAGAGATGAAAGAAAATGTGGCTAAACAAAAAGAAGCCTCTGCTCTCGAAATTGCAAACACTAAAAAGAATGCTGCGGAAGAAATTAGTAGTACAAAGATGCAAGTAGCGGAGGAAAAAGAAAAAGCGAAAGATGAAGTTACTTCTACTCAACAACAATCAGCAGAAGAAGTAGCTAAAGCAAAAGAGAATGCTGAAAAAGAAAAAATGGCCGCCGCTCAAGATGTAGCTGAGGCGAAACAACGTTCCGCACAAACTATTCAAGATATCAATAAAGAGGAAGCGACTAAGGTTAAAGCGGCTCAAGTAAAAGCTGAAGAAGAGCGAACAAAAATTGCAACTGAGGTAGCTGCAGCTAGAGAAAAAGCACAGCAAGAGATTGTTAGAATTCAAGAGGAAGTGCAAAAATCTATAGAAAATGCAAAGGCTGTTGAAGAAAAGGCTAGAGCAGAATCTGCACAATCTGTAGCTCAAGCAAAAGAACGTGCAGCTCAGGAAATCACGAATGCACAACAAGAGGCTGCTCAAAATGTAGCATCAGCTAACGAAAAAGCAAATGAAGCTAAACAAACTTATGCTCAAGAAATTGCAGCATCTCAAGAGGTTTCTCAACAAAAGATGAAAGAGATTCAAGCAGAGGTAGCTCAAAAAATATTAGCAGCAAAGGAAAAAGAAAAGGAATCCAAAACAATGTCGGCGTCGGAAGTAGCTGCTGCTAAGGAACGTGCTGGAGAAGAAGTAAGAAAAGCACAAGAGAATGCTGCTAAAGAAGTGGCTAAAGCCAAAGAAAGAGAAGCATTGGCTCAACAAGAATCTGCTGATAATGTGGCGAAAGCTAAGAGAAATTCGGCTGAAGCAGTTGCTAAAATAAAATCTAATGAAGCCGAAGCTATTCGAGAAGCAAAAGAAAAGGCTGCTAATGAAAAACAAAAAGTTGCTAATAATGTAGCAGAAGCCAAACAACGTGCTGCCAAAGAATTGGCATTGACTAAGGAAAAATTAGCGAATGAAGTGAAGGCTTCAAAAGAGGCTGCTGCCAAAGCAAAAGAGGAAGCTGCTGTTGCAGTTTTGGAGGCTCGAAAAGAATCGGCTGCTCAGGTGGCGAAAGCTCAAGAGGAGGGTGCTGCGGATGTTGCCAAAGCCAAATTACAATCGGTAGAGGTGATTGCAAAAACGAATAAGGAGACGGAGAAAAAGGTAGCAGAATTTGCTACCCAAGTTGCTGAAGCGGAACAAAAGGCGCAAGAGCAAATGTCTGCGTTGAAAATTCAAATGGTAGAAGAAGAAGCTAAAGCGAGAAAAGAAAGTGCGGAGAAAAAAGAGAAATATATCAAAGATGCTGAGGAGGCTAGAAAAAAATCATTGGATGAAGTTGCAGCTGTACAAAAGCAAAGTTCTGATGAAATCTATCAAGCGAAGCAACAATCTAAAGAGGAAATTCTCAAAGTAAAAGAGGATGCTAAACAACAAATGGATGAGCAACGTGCTTTAATAAAAGAAGAAGAAGAACGACTGAAAATGATTCAAGATAAAAGAATGAAGGCAGAACAAGACTTGAAAAAATATGAGCAACTACAACAACAAATAAAAGATGCAGAGGAAAAGTTGAATAAGATTAAAAAAGAAATTAAAGAGAAACAATAGTAAATAATAATACTTGTAAGTTTAAGTTGATTGTTATAAATAATTAGTCCTTGCAGAAACTTGAAGTTCTGCAAGGACTTTTTGTATCCGCCAAATTCATTTGGCAGGTTGTGCGAGTTAGGCATTATTACTATCTCTCAAGAGGGTATTCAAAAAGAGTCAATAGTATTTTGACCCACTTTTTTGAGTACTCTCAACTAATCAACTAATTTCACCATTTAAAAAATCGACTGTTTTAGTCGATTATATTTATTGGTTCGTACAACCTGCCAAATGAATTTGGCGGTTACAATTTTTTCAAATAAAACTCCAAACCAATAAATACAAAATACCAGAAAGCATAATATATTTTGCCAACTGACTAATAAAATGAAACTCTTTTTTGGAAGTTGCTTTTGTCAATTGAAACATTGCAAAAAGCATTGGTAAAATAATTCCGACGACCAAATAAATTAAACCTACATCCACTTCAATTTTTTCTTCTGAAAAAATCCAATCGAATAATATTCCTAAAAAAATAATTCCACAACCTAACGCAAATCCTTTCGCAATAGGAATTCCCCAAGCGATAGGTAAGGTGCTACAACCTAATTTTTTATCGCCTTCCACATCTTCTATATCTTTAACTATTTCTCTAAACATGGTAGCAAAAAAAGCAAAAAGCAAATAGAAAATAAATATTTCTAACACCGTACTTCCGTATTTGGGATTATTGATATTGAGTTGAAAAACATTTTCACGCTCCGCAAAAATGACAATACCTGCTACAAAAGCACAAAAGGTAGATACAATGATATTTCCCCATAAAACGCTCTTTTTCAAGGACTTAGAGTAAAAGTAAAGTAATAATATTGCAGAAGGATAAATTAAAATCAGAGGAAGGTTTTTGACATAAAAAGCCAAATAAAGAGAAATCAAAAACCCAAAAATAGAAATGCCCCAATACAAACGATAAGCATTGGAACCTGAAATATGCTTATTGATAATTACTTTATCAGGTTTGTTCAACAAATCAATTTCATAATCCTCTAAGTCATTAATGATATAGCCACCCGCAGCTATGACCACAGTAGAAAGTACTAAAAGAAAAAAATGAAAATGATCTAAAAGAGGAGGGAGGTTGCCTTTTTGAAATGCTGGAATCAAAATCAAATATTGCAGTAAGTATTGCGTCAGCACAACAATAATAAGATTAGGAAATCGAATTAGTTTTAGGAATGGCAAAATATTAATTTTGAATGATGAATTTTGAATATGTCGAATTATGTAGAATCCAAAATTTTCGATTCATTCAAAATTCATCATTCAAAATTATTTTAAAACCCCCACAGGTGGTATCCATTTTCCATGCAACCGCATTACTTTTTCAATAACATCTCTTGCACAACCTTTGCCACCTTCAACAGGAGAAATATAATCAGCAATCTCAATGACTTCATGAGCGGCGTCTTTCGGACAGGCAGCAATGCCCACTTTGTGCATGACTTCAATATCTGGGAAATCATCACCCATGTATAAAATTTGAGTTGGATGCAAGTCATAAGTGTACACCACTTCTTGATAGGCATCAACTTTATCACTTATTCCGTAATGAATATCTACCACTCCCAAACCTTGCAGTCTTTTCACCACACCTTCGGATTTACCACCAGTTATGATGACCACTTTGTAGCCATTCTTAATCGCATGTTTGATAGCATAACCATCTCGAATACTCATTTTACGCAATAGCTTACCACTTTCCAATACGATAATTTCGCTATTGGTTAAGACACCATCAACATCAAAAATAAAAGTTTGAATATCCTTGAATTTTTCTAAATAATTCATGTGGAGGGAGGGAAAGGTTTTGAGTATTTTAAAACTAAGATTTTTGTTATTAGGTTATTGGTTATTTCGAAATAACTTGTTAACCAATAACCTAATAACAAAAATCATTGATTATCTCTCCATTCGTACACCCATTTTGCTTGGATTTGTTCGAGGTGAGCTTCCGTACATTGTTCGCGAGTACCTTCAAAATTTGGTAGCGTTAAAATCCATTCAATAAATTCGGTAAATCGAATTCTATAAATTTTTTGCTCCGAAAATTCGTCACCAAATTTGTCATATAACTTCATCGCAATGTCTTCGTGATCTGGCCAGTTGATCGGAAAATCGTCAATATCTTTAAAACTCATGTTTGTAATTAATTTTGAATTTTGAATGATGAATTTTGAATGTGACGAAAAATGATGAATTAAGAATCTGTTGTAAACAATTCAAAATTCAAAATTAATCATTCAAAATTGATGTTAATGTTCGTGTCCAATGATTCGTCTTTGATCAGGAATTTGTACTTCGATGTCGGCATCATCTTTCAAAATGACACATTGACAACCTAATCGAGATTCTAATCGAGGATTGATTGCGCGATCAATGAAATCTTCTTCTTTGTCCGAAATTTCTTCCAAAGCATCATCGCCTTTTTCTATGTAAACATGGCAAGTGCTACACGCGCATACTTCGCCACAGTTATGATTTAAATGTACATCATTGTCTTCCGCTACTTCTAAAATAGTGAAACCTGATTCTACATTCTCAACCTTAACTGGTTTTATACTTTCATCCTCGAAGGTAAATTTTACCGTCGCCATTGATTTATTATTTTAAATGTTCTAAAAATCGATGCAAATGTAATTTTTAATCAATAAGTAAACAAGTTATTTCAACTATTGTTTTGGAGAGTTACATAGGTGATAGTGCTATAAAAGCGCAAATTTTCTGTTGAAAAGGTATGGGATACCTGATTGCCTTTATCACTTAGCTTACCTTTTTCCTGATTTTTGGATTTAAACCAGCATAGACCAAAAGTGAAAACTCTTCAACTGTGATATTTGATGCATTGGTAAAATTTGTTCTAAAATCAGTCAAGGTATTAGGATGGTCATAGACTCGAATCACTTGATTCAGCGATTGTATTTTTACTTTATTTTCTGTTTCCAAAATCACCTTGATAGGGATTGGATTTTTGTAAGGAATATGAAAAAGATGGATGCCTTCTTCTCCTTCAAAAAGTTGAGCAAGAGAATATCCTTTGATGTGAATGTATTGTTTTTCTGTATCAACTTCTTTTTCAATATCGAGATAATCCAATAATTTACAATAGAGTTCAAAGAGATATTCAATTTGAATTTGACCTGTATTATTGACACAACTTTCAAAGCGAAGTGTTGCTTTTTGAAGTGGCCCCTTGAGAAAATCTTTTGAAAATAATTTCAAAAAAGAAACCATCAAAAAACTATTTAGAAATTCTGTTTCGATACTGTTATATTGAATTTTTGCACGATGATAAATTTCGCTTATCTCCGCCAATCCCTCTTGTTGGAAAAAATAATCTTTAAAATTTCCTTTAATTAATTTATCGGAGTTGCCCCATTTAGAACTTCCTTTTAACCGTAGTGGAATAGCCGGTTCCATATGGAATTTTCGATCTCGAAAACCCAAAGAAAGATGTGTCAATCGTTCTTTTGTTTCTGCTATTTTTTCTTTAAAAGAGTAGTGGAAACTTTTGGAGGGATCCACAATGACAGGATTTTTTTGATTCTTACTTTCCATGCGTTGAATTCTTTTTTCAATTGCTTCTAAAGTTCGAATCAAACGCATATAAAATCCTTTTCCCTTGATAGCCTTTGGTAATTCTGGAAACCAATCTTCAATTTCAGAAATAAATTCAAGTGGTTTTACTACTGGGACAAGGCGATTATTTTCCAAAAATATCTCAAATAAAATAGGATTTTTCGTGTAATTAGAAACAAGTTGAGCAGCAGTTAATGCAGTCAAGTCTTTTTCAATTTGGCGTTTGAGCGCACGCCCACCCATCTTTGAATTAAACCCTCTTCGAGCAACCCATTCCAATGCTTCAGGAGAAATATTTAAAATGGTTGTTCTTCTAACAAAACCATCACGGGAAAGTAATTCTTTAATTTGCAAACTTGCAATATCCAAAATGTGGTCCATTTCCAAAGGATTGAATATTACAATTTCATCAATTCGATTAATGAATTCTGGGCGGAATTTATTTTCTATTGCTTTAGTGTAAAGTGAACTTTCATCATACTTCGAAGTTTTAAATCCAGCCTGAGCGGATACTCGGCTTGCCCCTTCGTTGGAAGTCATGATGATGATGGTATTTGAAAAATCAATCGTACGGCCTAAGCTATCAGTCAATCTTGCATCATCAAGTATTTGTAATAACAAATCCAATACTTTCGGATGTGCCTTTTCAATTTCATCTAACAATACAATTCCAAATGGGCGATAACGAACTTTTCCAGTCAGTTGTCCCTCTGGATTTTGAGCATCTCCGATTAATCTTTGGACTGCAGTATAATCGATGAATTCGTTCATGTCAAATTGCATCAAACTAGCTTCGTTACCTGTCAAATATTTGGAAAGTACTTTTGCCGCTTGAGTTTTTCCAACCCCCGTAGGACCAATAAACATAAATGAGCCCAAAGGTTTATTTTTGTCAGTCAGCCTTGCTTTTATAGTATGAATAACATTTGCCAAAGTCATCACAGCTTGAGGTTGCCCCACGAGTTGCTCTGCTAATTTTTCCCTGATTTCATCTTCTTTAACAGGGCTAGGTGCATCAAAAATATTTTGATTTAATCCACTAAAAACTTCAAATTCGGCGCGCACCTCTGGTACATCTATTTTTTCTCCACGATACTTTACAGCCAGTTGGCGAATGATTTTGATAACACTTCCTGGCAATGATTTTCGTTTCAAATAATTTCTTCGAAAATCAAAAATCGACTGTACGGCTTTTACCGAAATTTGGCAATCATTGATTGATTCCAATACTTTCCGATTTTCCAAAGCCATTTTTACAGCAGTATCCAAGTCAGGTTCTTGCAATCTGATGGTTTGAAATAAATCTGCAAATCGTCGATCTTTTTCTTGAACTATTTTCCACTCTTGAGGCGTGGCAATGATGACCATTTGGATTTCTCTTTTTTCCAAATAAGGTTTCAAAACATCGTTGACCGTCATATTATTTTGAGCGGATTTTCCGATGTGTAACATTGCTATTGCATTATCAACGAGCATGATGTCAGAACCTTTGTTGGCGTTGTAAGGATTTTTTAAAAAACCTAAAACGGATTCCATTCTTTTTTGCCACATGCCTACAATACTCATTCCCGTAATGATACGAGTCGGATCTATGTGCCAAATGGTACGTTTGTGTTTTTTAGAGCTAGAAAGATGTAGATAAAGCGATTCGTGAACGATACTTTTTTTCCCAATTCCTTCTTCTCCAATGATTGCGATAGGAGTATTTTCAAAAGGTTTTTTAAATAAAAGATTACTCATACGAGTAACCATTTGCTCTTGAAAAAATGCTCTACCTATTCCATTTGGATAAAGGTTGTTGAGGTTCTTGCTGACATTCCATATTTGGTTGGCTCCAACCATTCCTTCCTGATTGAAATTTGCATTGGCAAAAGCGAATGAATTTGCAGGAGGCTGGAATCCATATTTTTCATGACCGATTTGGACTGTAACTTCGACTTCAGTTATAAATTCTTTGGAGGTGGAAGTATAATTGGAGAAGTCATAACTTTCTATATCTTCTTCCTGATAACGCTGTAATAATTTTCCAATAATAGGCGCAGCCTGTTCTTCAAGATTGAATTTGTTTTTTTCATTTTTACTTACCATAAAAATGAAATTTTGAAATTTAGGCAAGCAAGCAAAGGTGTGATTACGGACATTAAAAACAGCAATTCCAAACTTTCCTGTTTTTGTTAATCTCCCTTTCAATGGAACGGTTAAATGTAATACTTGAAAATCAATTTTCGGATGAAAAATCATCCATAAGACCTCATCGAATGAGTCATAATCTAATGTCCATCCTTTGAATGTATTGAGTATTGAACTTTTAATTTTAGACATTGCCCCTTCAAATCTTCGATGAGCCATCGTACTGTAAGCAAAAAACAATGGCTTCAAATGATAAATTTCTTTACCCTCGACTTTTGCAAGACTAACATGAACTGGAAACTTAAAATCTAAAGGTGTAATATCCATAAAGGAAGCAGTTGATTTTTTGGCTTTTAGGCAAATTTAATGTTTAGTTCATCAGCGCTACTCAGCGTTCAAAATACTTAGTTTTTTTGTAACTGTTCAGCACAACCCTGTAACCGCCAACTTCAGTTGGCAGGTTGTCCCAAAGTAGTTTTTTAACTAATTATTTGACCGTTACTAAGTATTGGGACTACGAACCATTCTCAATACCCAATACACATCATCCCAATACAATTTTTTTAATACAAAATCATCAATCAAAATTATCCGCAACTTGAATTAATTAGTTAAAAAACTACTTTGGGACAACCTGCCAACTGAAGTTGGCGGTTACAGGGTTGTGCTGAACAGTTACAAAAAAACTAAGTATTTTGAACGCTGAGTAG
>CAKZSH010000155.1 GCA_937918905.1 uncultured Saprospiraceae bacterium | reverse complement strand
TTTTCTTTTATAAGTTGATGTACATCAATTTAATGAAGGAATTTATTTCCTTCGATGGAATTTAGAGGATGAAACGGGTGCGTCTAAGTTTGTAATTCGACGATAAGAACTAGATTATTTTTAAAATTCAATACGACCCAAATATTCTTCTATGAATGTTTTGAAGAAGAAAGAAAAGTGTGTAAAATTATTGTTATTGATTAATAAACCACTCATCCAAAACTTGATTGAAAGTAATTTTCAATCAAGTTTTGGAACAATTCTGATTCTACAGAATATGTCCAGATAAAAGGAAAATTAAAATCACTAGGCAAAGTGCTAAAACCTTAAACCGAATATCCATTTTACTTAAATTGTCCATTCTAATTAGGAGTTTATTATAGTTAAGTAATTGTTCACATTTATTCATAAGTTAAAAAAATCCTAGAGGTCAGTATCCTACAAATTAAATCTTAGTCCTAAGTTATAAGTTGCTGCTTGTCCTCCATTTTCACTTTGTAAAAACTTATTGGTAAAATCAGTAAACAATAATTCGAGCTCTAAGTTCGGAGTGAACTGATATTTTGCTCCAAATCCACCTTGAACAAAATAATCAAACTCACTTTGCCAGAAAGGAGAAAATCCACCAAGTGTATAAAGTATTAATTTTGGGGTAGGATTATAACTAAAAATAGCTATTACAGGAGTAGAAAAACGGTTGATATTACTATCCTTTCCGCCAATGTCCTCAAGCAAAAAATCCAACTCTGTAAATAATGAAAATTTAGTCCCAATAGGAAAATCATTAAAAACCTGTGTCCACCATGTTGCTCCATTCCAATCAATATAAGGCCCTGACGCACCTCCTGCTAATTCATTTCCAATAGGAAAAACAAAAGAACTTTGGATAGAAAAATTCTCCCATTTAGGAACTGGTGCATATCTAATCTGTGGGCCAAAAGCTGTAAATCCTTGACGATTACTTTCTCCACTATCAGCATCTAGATTAGAACCGAACACATTAAATACATTGGATGGTAATTTATCATTTCTCACTCTTCTATATCGAGTATTAAATCCAACATTAAAACGATCATTCAAACCATATAAAAAACTTACTGAAGTTGTAAAAAATGTAGAACGATCTGTTAAGTTTCCTTCGAATCCAATTTTTTGTGTATAAAGATTATTAAATATTTTTGTTTCAATTGATCCTTTTTTTATGGTAGAAGAAACAATATATCGGCTTGCATTATTTCCTACAGGTACTACTGAAGTACCTCCTATAGAGGAGGTACGTTTAGCAGTATCATTTAAATTCCAATCGTAATTGTAATAATTTACTTTAGCATCAGGAGGTAAAACATTAGTTCTATATTTATTGATAAACTTTAAAATAGATTTTTTACTTCCACCAAAGTCACTTGTATACCATTTGAAAATTTGAGAAAGTTGAACTTTATTTCCATTTACCTTAACAAAACTAGCATCATTTAAAGCCAGCTTCGTTTGTTGATCCATCTGCTGATCTAACTTTTCTGGAGTGTAAGCAAAATCAGTAATAGGTGGACAACCTAATGCTCCACAAACTAATACAAAGTGGAATCGCGCATCTTTATATGGCTTCAATAAGTAGTCTTTTTCTAATTTATTTAAAGTCATTCTTTTGCCTTCAATCGTAACTTTTCTCATATCAAAAAAACCTTTGATATCTTGAACTGAATTTAAAGGATACTTTTGTGCTGCTTGATTGATAACTAACAGATTGTAAGCATTGATGTAAAATGCTTGTTTAGTAGCATCATTTCCATTAGAGACATTGGCATTTTCAATGACTTTGATTAAAGATCTTAACTTCATGTTTGATTTTAATCCTGTATAATTAACTCTTCCATTTTTTACATTTTCTTGAAAAAATGAATGGGCGTCATTAAAGAATTTTTCATCGATATTTTGTCCGAAAATAGTTCCTGACAAAACAAACATTGTAAAAATTAAACTGATAACTGATTTCATGATTTTTAAATTTGAGGGGATTGCAAAAATAATTTAGTGTGATTTGACTTTTTGTAACAATTAATTCACATTCCCTAGGTTAATAAATTTTTATGATTTTATTTTAAATAGATTTCAAATTTTTTAAAGCATCTTCTAATTGAAAGCGTCCTACCATTCCGCTAAAGATTGCTTTGATTTCCCCTTTATTGATAAGGAGCAAAACTGGATTATCCGTAATCATCAATTCTTCTTTTAGCATTTGAGAAGTTAGACAATCTAGTTTTTGATAGGTAATTTCTTCTCCTTCTTCGGACTGCACTTTTGTTACGATCTGATCCATAAAGTAATTACTACTTCCCTCGCGGCAACTTAATCCAATCCATAAAGGTTTGGTAAAATTTTTAACCTGCTCAAGTAATTCTAACAGGTTGTTTATGTTTTTTATATTTTTCATAATTTGTTATTTGCTTTTAATAATCCAATGGCCGTGCCAATTTCAATGAAAGCATCTTAAAACCTCATAACCAACTGATAACCAGTTAATTAAAAATAATCCTATTTTTTATAAACAAAAAAATTACGAAAAAAAATTACGATTTATCGTAATTTTACGAAAAATTAAACTACCTTGAATACCATATTTAACCTAAAATTATTTCATGTCAAAAGTCTCTTATAACTTGCCTGAATTATCCTTTAAAGCATTGTATGAATTACCTGAAGCTGTATTTTGGTTTGACAAAGATGCCCGATTTTTTGAAGTCAATCCTGTCGCTTGTGAGCGGTGGGGATATACTAGAGAAGAATTTTTACAACTTACTATTTTTGATGTTAACCCTAACATGAGTCCTGATATTTGGGAAGCACATTGGACGGCCAAACAAGAAGATGCTAGTACTTTTGAAAGTACCCATCGCCGCAAAAATGGAGAAATTTTCCCAGTTGATATAACTGATAATTTTACAACATTTGAAGGAGAAGTTTATAGTTGTGCCATCATTCGAGATATTACTGATAGGAAAAGAAGAGAGGCCGCCTTAAGAGGTGCACTACTTGAGATAAAAGAACTCAAAGAAAAATTGGAAGCAGAAAATAATTATTTGCAAGAAGAAATTAAGGTGCAAAATAACTTTGGGGAGATCGTCAGCAATAGTCAAAACTTTAAAAAGATATTAAAACAAATTGAACAAGTTGCTGATACAAATTCTACCGTTTTGGTAACAGGAGAAAGCGGAACTGGAAAAGAATTGATTGCTAGAGCATTACATCAGTTGAGTCAACGAAGCACTCGCCCGATGATAAAAGTAAATTGTGCGGCCCTTCCTGCCAACCTTATTGAAAGTGAATTATTTGGTCATGAGAAAGGGGCATTTACAGGAGCAATAATCAGTAAAACTGGAAAATTTGAACTAGCAAATGGTGGTACTTTATTTTTAGATGAAATTGGAGAAATGCCAATTGAATTACAACCTAAGTTACTTCGTGCTATTCAAGAAGGAGAAATTGAAAAAGTAGGAGGAGAAAACGTGAAGAAAGTTGATGTTAGAATTATTGCAGCAACCAATCGAGATTTACCCAAAGAAATTGCGGAAGGAAATTTTAGAGAGGACTTATATTATCGTTTAAATGTATTCCCTATTCACAGTATCCCACTTCGAAAACGAAAAGAAGATATTCCATTATTGACCAGGTTTTTTTGTGAAAAACTAGGTAACAAACTTGGTCGAAAAATTACCGATATTCCAAATAAAGTAATGGACAAATTAATGGATTACGATTTCCCTGGGAATGTAAGGGAATTAGAAAATTTAATCGAAAGGGGAATAATTATGTCTCGTGGAAATAAATTAAATATAGGTACTTGGTTTAATCCTAAAAAGAAAATCATAAAAAAGGAATCCTTTTTATCTCTTGAAGAAGTTCAAAGAAATCATATCATTGAGGTATTAAAAGTTACCAATTGGAAAGTGAGTGGTAAAAATAGTGCCGCTGAAATATTGGGTATGCGACCTACTACTTTGTATTCTAAAATTGAAAAATTGGAGATTAAAAGGAGTTTGGATGTTCGAGAATAATAAGGTGATCGGTAACTGATGATTCGTTCCTATATACTTTTAAGATATATAGATTGTCTTTGAACTTGTTCTTCTTAGCCGTCGGATGTAAATCCGACGGCTAAGAAGAAGATTAATAGACACCGTTTAGTTAATACTCTTTTGAAAAATTCCAAAAAGTTCACTCCCTGCTCTTGGAGGAATAGAGTTATATGATTTTTCAAAAACAAGGGTTTCAAAGTAAGGTGAAAGGTAACTCAAATATTCAGTTTTAGTTCCTCCAAAAGGGCGTTTGACCATATCTCCTTTAAGTGGAATATCAAACCATAATCCAACAAGTTTTCCTTTGGATTTTAATAATTGGTTCATGGTTTTCGCATATAGACTTCGATTCGATTTGGTTGGAGGAAAAGAACAAAAGAAGGTTTGCTCAAAAATCAAATCATACACTCCTTTATGTTCAAAAAAATTACCACAAAGTAATTGTTCCTTTGGAAAATTAGGTACCCGTTCCTGAAAAGCATCCAAAGGAACTTGAGAAATATCAAGTACAAAAACATTTCGAAAACCATTATTAAATAAATATTCTGCTTCATAAGCATTCCCTCCTCCTGGAATAAGAATTTTTAATTCTTTATTTTCAAGTTGGTCGATATAAGTTTTTAGAGGCGTGGAAGGAAAACCAACATCCCATCCCGTTCTTTCCTCTTCATATCTTTCCGTCCAATATTTTAATTCAGCTTTGGTATTTTTAATGTCTGACATTTTGGATTTTTTTAGGTAAAGGTAATAGAAAAGACTTCATCTAAAATTAATTATTTTCATATTTGGCATAAGGGACTAGGAATTAAATAATCTACCCAGATGACGAGGTTGTTTTTTTCTTTGAGGAAATGGAAAAATTAAGGCATACCCTGCGGTACGGCTTCATTTTTTCATGAAGTCAAAGAAAAAAAGAAGCCGTCAGGTGGGTAGATTATTTATTTCCTAGTCCCTAAATAATATTTAACAAAAGAATACCTATTTATGTTTTTTAAAAAAAATAAAAACGACAAAAGTAAAACTGTTGAAATCACAGATCAAAATTTCAATGAGCTAATTATGAATGCAAATGTCCCAGTTCTACTTGACTTATGGGCACCTTGGTGTGGGCCTTGTCAAATGATTGGTCCACTTGTTGATGAACTTGCTGAGGATTTCGAAGGAAGAGCTTTGATTGGAAAAGTTAATGTTGATTCTAATCCAAAGATTTCAGAAATGTTTGGAATAAAAAGTATCCCAACTTTGATTTTCATGCAACGGGATGAAATGGTTCAGCGTTTTTCAGGATTAGTTCCTAAACCAAATATGGCTGAGATTTTAGAGGAATTGATATTGGAACGGAATAAGGTTTTATAAAAAAAATTAATTTTATTTATTATCAAAACAACCGCTTTCTCCTAAACCACAACGCCAATAACAAACTAATTACAAGTGAAAAAATAATGATGGCAGGAAGTGCATTTTCAGATTTTTCGATCCAGTCTGGAAATTGAATATTCATTCCAAACAAACTCGCCACTAAGGTAGGTAACATTAAAATAATCGTAATCAAAGTCAATCGTTGAATGACTTGATTCAAGTTATTGGAAATGATAGATGCGTAGGCCTCCATCGTTCCATTGAGGATATTGGTATAGACATTGGACATCTCTAATGCCTGAGAATTATCAATAATAATATCTTCAAAAAGATCGGTTTGAAATTCATCTGCTCTGATATTTAAAAAATCAGTCCGCTTCATTTTCATTTTTAACAATTCATTTGCGGAAAGGGAATTCACAAAGTAAACCAAACTTTTTTCGATACTTAATAGTTGTCGCAACTGTTTATTTTGACTCGAATCGTATAATTCTTTCTCAATCAAATTCCTTTTTAAATTTAGTTTTTTCAAACAATTTAAAAATCGAAATACATTTTGTTCCATCAATTGTAAAACAAATAATTTTTCATTGGAAGGATTGAAATTTTTAACTTTCCCATCCATAAACTTTTGAAGTATCGGATTTTCATATGCTGAAATCGTAATCATATGATCGATAGTCAAAATTATCCCAATCGGAACGGTAATGTAAATCGCTTCATTTTCAGAATTGATTTCATTGAGCAAAGGAGTATTCACAACTATCAATCGAATATCATCCTCACGCTCATAACGAGAACGCTCATCCACATCTAGCGAATCAGTCAGGAAGTCCAAAGGAATTTCAAATTGCTTAGCAATTCGAGCCAATTCCTCTTGATCGAAAGGTGGAGAAATATTTACCCAACAGGTAGGCTGCGGCTCCTCCAAACTCTCAAATCGTCCGTTCTGTTTGATAAAATATTTGACCATTTTAATAATGAATTAAAATTGAATAAAAAGACTTTGCTTATTATGTAAGGGAAATTAGTGAAGTTCTATTGATTAACGAAGATGAAATTTCAAAAGTTTAATTTGCGTACAAACATACTACTTTTTTGTGTGTTTATGTGTATGAGTGTATACGTGTATATGTTGACGCAATAATTGTGAGATGAATCAAAATATATTCGTAAGACTTCTCAAATCATAATTTCTTGTTCTATTGTTCGATATTCTTTTTACCGTTTTGGGATTGAATAATAAATTTTTCATATTGAAGTATGAGGTTTTATTTGTTCCTAATATTTTGATTCTAAGTCCTCAGTTATTCTTCAATTTTTTTCAATTGAAAGAAATTGAATAGCATTCAATAAAGTCCCAAAAGCTCAAAAATATTTCGTCAACATATACACCTATACACTCATACACATAAACACAGGATTAAACCATAGTTTTTAATTTTCCATAAATCATTTCCTCATAAGTTTTTAAATCAAATGGAGTAGCATCGCCCCATTGTGGAGGATAACCATTTTTTATTTTAAAATAATCAGAAACGATATCTCCTTGTTGTTCGAGGTTAAAATCAAAGAGGCTTTTTTCTTGTTTTAGAAATAATTTTATTTTTTTTAATCCCCCGTAATCATAGCCTTCTTGGGTTGTTTGTGCCCATAAGGCTCGTGGAATATAAACTGCCCCCATATTTTCATATTGCCAAATGTGCACCATTTCATGAATCAAAGTACTGTTCGACATTTTTCCCCAACTATTAATAATATAAAAACTAACATAACAAAAATGCTGTTGTTTAGGGCCAATGTAAGCACTCTCATCTATTCGAACTCTTTTGTAATTGACACCATTTCCAAACACCTCTTTTGCCATTTTTATTTCCCAATCATAAAGTGGTCGAGTTTTAGGTTTGGAAAAATCAGAGATGGTTTCATAGATCTCAGGTACTCCAAATAATTCCAAAAAACAAATGGTCACTTCACAACTCCAATAGGCAAACTTATGTAAAGGTTGGTTACGCAACACATACCCTACTCCAATGGTATAAAAAACTCGAAGGTTCCACAGCCCTCTTAAAAGATATTTGAATAACCGATAAACCCGCCAAGGTAAAAGTCGAAAGTAATCGATAATCCGCAAGAAGATTGCGAATAATTTTGGGATGATATAATAGGAGGAAGTTCTCAAAACGGTTTTTTTTAGACCGCTTCGCTGTAGGAAGTGAGATCGTTGCCTGCGGCAATGATCTCACTTCCCACAGCGAAGCGGTCTCCTTTTATTCAATTAAAATAAATCCAGCCCAATAATAAGGCGAAGGATATAATTTTCGAATATCATTTTGAGCAGTATAAAATGCTTTATGTGTATTCATTCCACTCAAATGATTGATATAAAAAAGTGCCAACATCTCTTGCACTTGTTTGTCTGGTAATCTCCATTGACTAAAAAGAATGGTATCAACTCCAGCTGCTTTTAGAGCACGTTGGATGCTTAAAATTCCTTTATCACTATTCTTATCGGCTCCTGTTTCAGTTGTTGATAAAAGCACTAAGTTAGTTTTTGACAAATCTAATTTAGCAATTTCTTTTGCATTTAATAAACCATCATTAGCATCGTCAGAAAATTGTGATGATGTGATTTTATCATTTGCATTAGTCAAGGCAATACTTGAATATTCTTCTAGGTGCTGGTATGAAATAGGAGTTGCAATATGTAAAACACCAGGAGCATTTGCCCCACTTAACGCTTTCATATTTTCCTCCGTAGCATCCGCTCCAGTATTTGTATTTACTGACCAACCTTTCGCTGCACAAACTACTTTGAAAGTATTCACCTCATCTCTGGTAGCAGGAATATAATTTAATTTCCCACTCAAGCCTCCACCAAAATCAGCACCTCCAAAAAAGTTAACAGATTCATTTTTTGTAGGACTGACCTTGTCATTTATAAAATCTCTTAAAGAACTATAGTAGTAAATTTCATATTTATCTGCCAAGCTATTTTTCTGATGATCGACCAACCCACTTAACGCTACTTTATTCAAAGTACCAACTGTCGATACATGAACAAAATTTACTCCTTTCAAATGCTCCTCCAAAGGTTCCCAAATCAATTGATACAATTGGTAACTCCGATCTACACTTTTGATATAACTATCAGGTGAATCAGGTGATGCATTAATCAAAGTATTTATCATACTCTCATCCAACAAAGGAACAAGTTTTGAATCGCCTTGATTCTTTTTTGTGACGATAGCATAGTAATTTCCAATATTCGTTTTTTGATCTTTTAACCGAAGAAAATCAATAGAAGCCTCATTTGATTTTAATTTATTACGTAACTGTTGTTGATACGATTCTATTTCTCCAGTCATACTACTATTAATTCCCAATGCTGCATCTGTTTCTCTTCCTTTAAATGCTAAATTCAAATTTTGCATTTCATTTCCACTTACCATAATTCCCAAATTCATAGAATTAACGTAATACGTACCTATCTCAGATTGCATATTTTCCATCATTCTATTTTGCTCAAGCAGACTTGAATTATTAAATTTAGTCAAAGACGCATACAACGAGTTTTTATAAAACTGATGTGCTTTTCCCTTTTGCCCTGTTTTTTCATAAGCACTTAATAATTCATTTCGACGTTTTTTGTACGTCATATTTTCCTTACCTAACGTTCCTTCAATGTATGCCAAATCCTTTTCATACAATGGAATTGCTTTTTCTAGTAAACCTGCATTTTCATAACTATCTGCCAATTTTAAAGAAATCCAAGTATAGTTTTCATGGGTTTCACCGAACTCACTCTTTACCATTCTCATTGCTTTTTCACCTGATTCAATCGCCGCAAGATAGTCTCCATTTTGAGTATGCCGATCCATCATGATACTGTAGTCATTCCAAGTTTTAGGTTTTGGAGCAGGTGGAGGAACTACTTTGGGTTCTTCCATTGGCATTTTTTCTACTACTTTTTCTACGATAGTTTCTTTTACCATTGGCTTTTCTACTTCCACTTTTTCCATCGGCTTTTCTATCTCTACCTTTGGCATTTCAGTCACGGCTCCTTTGGTTACCTTTTCATCTACCATTGGTTTTTCCATCTCCACTTTTGGAGCAGTTACAATCTCCGAAGAAGGAGTTTCAGTTTGTACAGGATTGTTAGGCGAAACATTTAAGGCAGGTCTTTCAATTTTTTGAGCTAATTCCACTTCCGAAGCAGCAGGAACATATAACTCATAATTAGGAGTATAAAGATTGTCTAAATATCTTTTGCAATCTGTATAATCAGGATGTTTTTCTCCTACACTCGTTTTATAAACTTCTAAGGATCTTTTCAAAGCCGTTTCAGCTTTATCAAAATTTCCTTTTGATTTGTATAATTTTCCAAAATGAAAAAGTACTCCTGCGTAATCTTGATGATTTTCTCCTACTGAATATTTCGTAATATCTTTTGCTTTACGCAAGTTATTTTCAGCTTTATCAAACTTCTTTATCTCAGTTTGCAAATCTGCATAGTCACTCAGAATCAAAGAATAATCAGGATGACGATCAGTTACTGCTCGTTCCATAATATCCAATGCATCCAAGTAAATTGATTCTGATTTAGGAAAGTCTTTTTTTAATTTATACAGGTTGGCTAATCCAAAAAGACTAAGTGCATAATTTTGATGTTTTACACCTAGTACTTGTTTATCAATTTTTAATGCCTCCCAATACAAAGTTTCGGCAGGAGTAAATTCACCCAATTTTTTATGAGCACTTGCCAAGTTATGAAGGCTGGCAGAGTAGTCTGCATTGTTTTCTCCAAATTGATTTTTTGCAATATCTCTAGCTTCTTTAGCTACGAGAAGAGCATTGGAATAATCTCCATTTCCAAGAAATGTAAGCACTTTGTTATTTAACTCTTCCCAACTTTGGGCGTGAGAAGTAGATACAATAAAAAGTGTTATAACTGCAAATAGTGCTTTTTTCAACATAAGATCAATTGTTGGGATTAAGTAATGGTTCGTTCTTAGCAACGATTTTGTATTATATCGTTAAAGAATCTTGTAAAATTGCAAAGATTTATCAAGTTATTCGCATAACTCAATAGCATTAATAATTCGTTCTCAAAGAACGGAATTTTTAATGGTTTAGTAAAAATTGAGGGTATTTAGTCGTTTAGAGGTTTGGAGGGCTTTGTTTTGGATAACCTCCACAGTCTTTTTTCAGTAAAACGGTTGGATAAAATCAATACAAATTACGTAAAATTCAATAACAATGCCGATATTTTCAAAGAAAAATAAAAAGAATTTGATCTTTTTATATACGAGTTTGGTTAATTTGAATCCAAATCCGTAATTTTCATTCTGTTTCAAAATAAATATTTGAAAAAACAGTTTAGGGAAGGTCAAATGAATTTACTTTACTCGATGATTTTAAATGCCGTTCCTCGGAACTTTTCGGAGTCTTTTTTCATCTTTTTTCTACCGATATTTAGTATCTCTGGCACTTATCTAATCTTGCAAGTGCCAGAGGCACGAAATATCGGTAGAAAGAAAATATGCTGATTTTTAGTTTTTAAGTTCCAGAGGAACGGCATATAAAAACCATCGGGTAGATTAAAATAAATTATTCCTTTCTGCACTTCAGCAAAGTTTAAAATAGGCTAAAAAAGAAGTCTTTTTTTCCATTTCCAGAATCCAATATTTTTGTAAATTTAAATCATCAGATATATTCTGTGAAACATTAAATCAATCATAACTATGAAAAATGTATTGCTCTTCTTATTTGTTATTTTACAAATCCAAGCATACTCTCAAAATGAAGTAGCTCATATTCGAAATGTTTCTCATCAACAATTTGTCAAAAAGAAAAAGAAAGGTTGGGATGCAGATGCAGGAGTTATTCCTTCATTGACTATTGGAGGTACCACTTCCGCTTCGACCAATACTGAAACTTCAAATAAAATTATTGATGAAAAGAAAGAAAGCCATTGGCAAAGTGGGCAACCCTACCCTACCAATTTTATGACTCGCCCTGATCAAAATATTTTAATCAATCATTTGAATACAAAATCGCAATATACTGCTTCCAATATTTCTACTCCAAAAAATGCAACGGATGGAAATCCTAATTCTACCGCAGCCAATCTTAAACCAAAAAATGGAGAAGTATTTTTAGAATTATTTTTTCAAAAACCTCAAACTTTAATTTCAGTTGCCTTACGTGCAGGTAATGTTACACAACCCATTGAGGTTTTTATAAAAGAAAATAATCAACTCCGAAATATAGGAAAATACAATAAATCAGATGACCATCAAATCTTACGTTTTCCAGCTAAATCTAAAAATGTCAATAGTATTGTTATAAAATCCAAGGGAGGATTTTCTCTTTGGGAAATTGCTGCTCTCGAATCCGCTCCAAAAGAATGGGCAATGGTTGATTTAGGAAAAATTCAAAACGTGGGATGGGTGGATACTCGACATTGGGCAGGTGAAAAAACCGCAGTTTCAAGTGCCCTGCTAGTCAGTAAGGATGGGAAAAACTGGACAAAAATAAAAGATCTTGATCCTAATGCTTTGCAAACGGTTACCACAATTATTAATCCTTCTGTGCATGCTCGATATATCAAATTAGAACATGGCGTTGCCGAAAAAGATTGGGGAAGTGTTTTTATTTGGGAGTTTGATGTATATGATGAATATGGCCCTTATGGTCAAATGCCTCCTGCGAAAATGAATCCGAATACTTTTAAAGAAATGCTTGGTGTAAATGGAATTTGGGGATGGGGGTTTGAAAAATATTCTGACCTAGTTCCGCAAGGTCGAGGGGCAGATTTATTTGAAAAAATATCAAGCCATGCTCGTAATTATCATTTCTTGATGTGGGATGTCATGGATCCTGATAATGCTCCTGATTATGTAAAAATGGCAGAAGGAAAAGGTACTGAAACTAACTGGTGGCTCGATTGGGACAGAGAATATAAAGAATGGACGGAAGGAAAAATGAAACTCCAAACGAGTATTCAATTTCGAGACATCCCAAAAGAACAATGGAATAACCCTTATGAATCTGCCTATAAATTTGGGTATCTTTTTGCGCAACATTTTGGGCCAACATCTGGAAATGGTTTGGTCGAAGCCATCGAAGCGGGAAACGAACCTTGGTACTATGAAGCTGATTTTTATAAAAAAATCCTTCATGGCATGACTCGTGGTATCAAAGAAGCTGATCCAAAAATTACTGTTCTTCCTTGCGCACTCCAAGCTGCTTTCCCTGCGAATGAATATGAAGGTCAATTTAAAAATTACATTGGCGCAAGAGTCACTCCTGAAGTAAAAGATTATTTGGATGCCATCAATACTCATTTGACACCATGGTCGTACAATGAAAAAGGAGAACAAATTGCAACACATCCCGAACATCCCTACAACGGAACTCGTGCAATTTTAAATATTATTCGTTTTAGAAATCAGAATTTGCCGAAGCTGCCGATCTATGTTTCGGAATGGGGATGGGATTCTGATGGTGGTAACGAAGAATGTATTCATGGAGAATGTGTTTCTGAAAAAGCACAAGCTTTATATGCGGTACGAGGTGCATTGATGTTGGCGAGAACTGGTGTAGATCGTGCCACTTGGTATTTCTTTGCTAATGAAAATAAGGAATCTTCTCTCTTTACTCGATCTGGATTGGTGAGTTCTTTGACGACTGATTTTAATATCAAACAAGCCTATGTTGCTTGGAAAGCGATGTTACATCATATTGGAGATAAGCATTTTCTCAAAGTAATTCGAGAAGATAATGAAGCATGGGTTTATTTACTAGGTAATAAAAATGGGACAGCTACTCACATCGTTGCATGGCGACCAATTGATGCAAATAACAATACTTCTACAAATATTGATTTTCAAACTATTTTCAAACCTAAAAAGGCTTGGAAATTGGAAGGAAAAAATGAAACTGGTGAACCCACTTTAACTCCTTCTTTTAAAAAAGGAAAAGTGAGTATGGAAGTAAGTGCGGTACCTGTGGTTATGGAAGTGGAATAAAAAACGAAAACATCCCGACTTTTGGTTTACAAAAAATCGGGATGTTTTCATTTTTTAAAATTGATATAAAGTTATTTTGGTTCTTTGACAAATTCCGTGTTTTGAGTCGATTAAAAGCTGAAATCAACACTTCCTTTGGTCGTTTTTAACTTCTAATTTTCGTAATTTTTCGCTGAATCGAAGTTCTTCCATCTGTAATATTCAAAAAATACATCCCAGCTGTAAGTTCACTCAAATCCATTTCTAATTCATTCAATCCCTCTTCTACATCTAATTTCATTTGTAAAATTAACTGTCCTTGTTGATTAAAAATATCAACGGCAGCAGTTTTTGATAGTGCAGTATATTTCATAGTTGTATATGATTCTACTGGGTTTGGGGAAATAGATAGAACTCTAAATCCTTCTACTGCTTGTCTGACATTAATGATATTCGAATATTCTGAAGTTCCATCTACATCAACCATATTTAATCTATAGTAATCAAAATATGTAGGTTCATAATCAAACCATTCATAAGTCTCCATTGAAGCAGAATTTCCTACAGCAACCATTCTACCTATTTCTGAAAATTCAGACTCTCCTTTTCCCATTTTTTCTATGATAAAATAATCAACATCTTTTTCTGAAGCGGTAGTCCAAATCAAAGAATTATTATCATCAGAAGACTTACCATAGAAACTAACAAGCTCAACTGGAAGTGCTGTCACTAATGGTTGAAAACCGTCTTCCTCTGTTATTGTACCTAAAGTAGTCGCACAATCGCCACCTCCTCCTCCAGAATTATTAGTATATCCAATAATGATTACATCAAATGCAGTCCCACATAATACATCTTTTACAATAAATGCTTCTGATGGTGCCATTGCAGATAGACAATGAGTCCCCGCAGGTATTTTACCTCCTGGGGAAAAACTATAAAACATATTGGCATCCTTAGTTCCATCGCCATTTGAATCATATACAATTTCATAATCAATCCTTTTAGGTCTTGGAGAATTAGGAACCTCTACACATAAATCAATTTCATAATCACAATTAGTACCATTACTTGAAATCTCACTTACTGCTATTCCACTTGGTAGTTCTGCACAACCTTGTGCCGTAGCGTTTTGCGAAAAAATAATGGTTAGAAAACACAAAAGAATATATTTATAGAAATGGTTGGTTGTAAGTTTGGTATTAAAGGTAAGTGTTAAACCGTTGGCAATTTTCATGATATTCAGGTTTTTGTTAGTAAATAGAGAGGATTTTTTTTTAAACAAGAAAATATAGTTGGGTGAAAAATTTCCCTGTCACAATTACCTAAATTCAAACGGTATGCCAATATCAATTATGGAAATGTTAATTTTTTTAAGATTGTGTTTCAATAAAAGTTATTTTTTTTCTTGAAACCTAATAAAATCAAGAAAAAATAGAACTATTTGTGTAAAAAAAAGTCTTTAAAAGAGCTATTGATGATTTTTCGAAAAGTCTATTTTAGGGACTAGGAATTAAATAATCTACTCAGATGACGAGGTTGTTTTTTTCTTTGAGAAAATGGAAAAATTAAGGCATACCCTGCGGTACAGCTTCATTTTTTCATGAAGTCAAAGAGAAAAAGAAGCCGTCAGGTGGGTAGATTATTTATTTCCTAGTCCCTTATTTAAAAAATATCCTCCAAATCACCACCCACCTTACGTAATCTATCTTTACAAAATTCAATCAATTCCTTCGCTCTTTTCACTTTTTCAGTCAAATCATCAATACTAACCATCTCATTGCGAAGGTCTTCTACCACTTGTTCTAATTCTTTTAAGGCAGTTTCGTAAGTCATTGTTTTATTGGTCATGATTTTGTTTTGCTTTTGATAATACCGTCTGATAATTGGGTTGTAATTTCTATTGATTTTTTTGAAGAAATGTCTTTAGTCGATTTAATAATTTTACCATCTACGGAAGTGATACTGAATCCTCTTTTTAAAGTCGCTTCAGGGCTGAGCAATTTATAAACCTCTTCCAAGTGCTCAACTCGTTTGGATTCTTTTTGTAAAAAAAACTGCGCAGTTTGAATAATTTCATTTTCCAAAATATCCAATTTTTGCGAAGCGGAATTCCAATTAGATTGGACAAGCCATTGAATATTTTGTTCGATATTTTGTAGAGAAAAGTATTGCTCTTGCAGCTTTTCTTGAGTCAAATAATTTAACTCGCCTCCTATTTGTAACAATCTATTTTCAAAAAACAAATTATGATTGATGATGAAATCTGCAACTGCTGTTGGAGTTTTTAAAGCAGTATGTGCCACCTTATCCAAAATAGATTCATCAATGTCATGACCAATTCCTGTGAGAACTGGAATCGGAAAATCCGCAACTGCTCGACTGATTTTCTCATTATCAAATGCCATCAAATCTAATCTCGCTCCTCCTCCTCGAATAATGACAACTGCATCAAAAATATCTTTCTCGCGTTTTATTCTTTTTAATTGAAAAAGAATTTCTTCTTCTACATTTTCACCTTGCATAGCTGCTGTAAACAGTTGATTATCAACAACATAACCATAAGTATTGGCTTCCAGTTGTGTACAATAATCTTGATATCCTGCTGCATTTTCGGAGGAAATAATTGCAATTTTTTGAAAGGCAATTGGTAAAGAGGTTGCGTTATTTTTTCCCAACAAATCTTCCTTTGCAAATCGCTCAAGAATCAATTGTTTTTGCATTGCCAATTTCCCCATCGTAAAACTTGGATCAATGTCTTCTACAAAATATCGTAGCCCATACAACTCGCTATACTCCACCCTCAATTTTAATAAAACTTCGAGCCCCTCTTTTAAAACCTTATTGATACGACGACCATGATTACGGAGCATTCTACGGTGAGTCATTCCCCACATGATCGCATTTGCTTTAGCGATTACAGCTTCTTCTTTTTCTATCAAATGAAAAAAATAATGTCCTCTTGACTCATTAAGTTGAGCTATTTCACAACGTACCCACATAGCATCAGGAAAGTTTAATGCTACAACTCGTCGCAGGTATTCATTCATCTCATGTAAAGAGTACGATTCCATGGCACAAACTTAAAAAACGGAGGGGGCAATTTTGAATTTTGAATGATGAATTTTGAATCTATCGAAAATCATATTCGAAATTGTTCAATCTTCAAACCCAACCAATTGAAAAAACTTCCCCGTCTATAAAATTAAAATATGTTAAATGATTACTTCAATAAACAAAAAAAGCAGATTAAATACTTATTTTAGTGTTCATAAGAAAAGTACATTATTTAGAGTGTAATTTTTATCTTTCTTAAATTTTCTAACACTTTATAAAGCAGAGTATAAAATATGAAAAAGCCTATTCTCCTTTTAATCACCTTACTTTTTTGTTTTTCACACCTTTCAGTAGCACAAACTGATGAAGAGGAAAATGAAAGATTCCATGAGATTGGAATTAATGTTACCACATTCATTAATGAGTTTATAAGTTTAAATAATAATGACGCTGATTTGGGTGACTATATGATGACCTATAAATATCATATGGGAAGGAATGCAATTCGTTTTGGATTAGGTGGAAGATTTAGCCAAATTGATGAACCTGTAGGTGGCGGAAATCGAGTAACTAAAGAAAATAAGTTTGACGTTCGATTAGGTTATGAATGGAATCAGTCCATCTCAAAAAAATGGTCATTCTATTATGGACTTGATATAGTTGGCGGAAATTCCAGCTCAGTTACTGTTGCAACCAATTCTGATGAAATTACAACAACTGAAAAATTCACCTATTTTGGAGGAGGCCCTATGATGGGAATACAATTTTTTATCAATTCTCATATCAGTTTATCGACTGAGAGTAGCTTGTATTATCGCTATGAACAAGAAACGAGTAAAGTAGATTTCTCTATAGATACAGGGTCGAATTCGGATGTTACTTCTACCAATAATTTAGCTGATTTTGGTTTACCTACTGCTTTGTTTTTTGTGATTCGATTTTAAAAAGAAAACAATGGTGAAAAAAACATTTTATATCCTACTGATTTTATTGGCTGGAGGGAATCTCTCATTCGGACAATTGGATTTAGACTCAGATACAGAAAAAACCAAGTTTTATCAAATTGGTTTAAATGTAGGTCCATTGTGGAGTAATCTTATTAATCGTGATGTAAGGCAACCTCTATTTCTTTTTCCTATACTTGATACGAAAGAAGTGCTTTCATTCAAATTAAGAAAAAATAAGACCTCTTTGAGATTAGGATTTGGAGTAAATTATATCAATCAAAAAGTTGAAGATAATACTAGTATTCAAAGAAATTTTTTAGGCCGAATTGGTATAGAAAAACAAGTCGATTTAACGAAAAAATGGCAATGCTTTTATGGTTTGGATTTTAAATTAAAAACAGGAACTGTAAAAGAAAGTAATGATGATGATCCCTACAGATGGGATGGTATAGGATTATCTAATTTTCTGGGAATTCAATATCGATTGACTTCAAGATTAATATTGCAAACAGAGGCGTCGATTCAACTTTCACAAACTACGATTCGAAATTCTAACCAGTTTTTTATTGAACCTTTTCCTATTTTTCCAATACAAACTGAAGGTAATAAAACAACTTTTAAAAATCTAAGTCTTGTCATTCCAAATATTTTATATTTAGCTTTTGAATTTTAATTTCAATGAAAAATATTCTACAAATAATATTCTTATTAATGTTTTGGACTCCATTGTTGGCTCAATCCGATTTGGAGCCCAAAAACGAATTTGGGTTTAACGTAAATGTATTGTTAAATAGAATGTTATTTGATGGTCCAGACGAGACAGAGCCTCTTACTTTACCTAAAGATCAAAGTGATGGTTTGATTTATCGAAGGTATTTAAATTCCAACTTTGCGTATAAAATTGGATTCGGATATTATGAAGATAATAGAAGAGATACCATATCTAGTACGTTCTTTTTTACAACGACTTCTGAAGAAATTAAATATTACGGATTTCAATTGGGAATACAAAAGAGACTTAATTTATCAAAAAGAGTAAAACCTTATTTTGGCTTGGATTTAATTTATCGATATCAGATAATGGATTCAGAGTATTATGAGGTAGGAACTGGAAATTTTGAATGGGAATATGAAAGAAGAATTAAAGACTTTAACAGTCGATATGGATTAGGAGTACCCATTGGAATTCAAATATTTGTCTCTGATAGAATTTCAATTTCTTCTGAATCCAATCTTGAATTCCTTTATGAAACTAATAAAAACAAATACGAAGAATTCTATAGCCAATCGTCAAAAAGTACTACTGATACTGAAGGATATAGATTGAATTGGAAAGTCCCTTTGGCCGTATTTGTTAATTATAGTTTTTAACAATTGTTAAAGCCCCAACTTTAAAGGGATACATTACGTTAAAACTATATAATGACTTTGAAATTGAATGAATTATCATGATATTGTAAAATATTTATTATACCACCTTTATTGCTCGAAAAACCTTCTTTTTAGCAATATTTTAAAACCTTTTCAGCTATGAAAAATTTTATTTTTCTATTTTTTGCTCTAACCTTTGCTGGTACTTTTTTCACGAGTTGTCAAAAATCTGGATCTGATGTTGACTTCAAAGCTCCTGAATTAAACCTTCCAGAAACTCCTTTGGCTTATTCCAATCCTTTCCCTGACCACTTTTCTTCTGTTAGTGGATTTGATAATACGCCAGTTAATAATGCCGTAACGGATGATGGTGCAACTTTGGGAAGAGTATTATTTTATGACAATAATCTATCTTTAAATAATACCGTTTCTTGTGGTTCTTGCCACCACCAAGACAAAGCATTTAGTGATGGAAAAAAATTGAGTCCTGGTTTTGAAGGAAAAATGTCAACAAGAAATACCCTGTCAATTATCAATCCTCGATTCTCAACTACATTGACATGGACAGGTCAAAATATATCCATTGAAGAACAAGTTTTACAACCCATTAACAATCACCTAGAAATGGGATTAGAGGATGTGAATCAACTTGCTGCTAAATTGCAAAAAATAGATTACTACCCTCCTCTTTTCGAAAAAGCATTTGGAACTGATTTCGTTACTCCTGATTTGATTTCAAAAGCTTTGGCTCAATTCTTACGTTCTATGGAATGTTCTCAAGCTAAGTTTGACCATGGTTACAATAATAATTTTGCCAACTTTACTGCTCAAGAAAAATTAGGAAAAGAGTTATTTGAAGCTGCAGAAAATGGTTGCGCTAACTGCCACCGTTCTGTTAATTTTTACTACGGAAGTGAATCTAACATTGGGCTTTCTATGAACTATGAAGATCAAGGAAAAGCGAATGGTGAATTTAGAATTCCTTCTTTGAGAAATGTAGGAATTACTGCTCCTTATATGCATGATGGTAGTATGGAAACTTTGGAAGAAGTTGTTGAGCATTACAACTCTGGTGTTCAACCTCACCCTTACTTGGATTGGAGATTGAAAGGT
>CAKZSH010000154.1 GCA_937918905.1 uncultured Saprospiraceae bacterium | reverse complement strand
GACGGACGCTTCGCTTGACGGTTCGAATAATTTTGGATACATGTAATATTGAACCGTCAAGCGAAGCGTCCGTCCACCGTCAAGTGAAACGACCGTCTACCGTAAAATTTATACGGAGAAACCGATGTTTTGATTTTTTTTATGGGAAAAATTTTACTTTTGACAAAAAAAATAAAATGGGTCAGATAGCACTTGAAGGTATGCAATTCTACGCGTACCATGGATTTTATGAGGAAGAGCAGATTATTGGAAATAATTATGTGATTGATGTATACATTAAAACAAATTTTGGAACGGCAGCGGAAGAAGATGATTTGTATAAAACAATCAATTATGAAACGGTTTATTTGATTTGTCAAAAGGAAATGAAAATCAAAACAAAACTACTGGAAACACTTGCTGCTAGAATACTTTATGGATTGAAGTATCAGTTTCAAAATATGCAAGAGGCTACGATTAATATCAAAAAAGAAAATCCAATGCCTGGAGTGAAATTGGATAGTTCTTCCATTCAATTATCTCAAAAATTTATAGATCAATGTCCACGATGTTCCAATCGTTTTATTTGTTATCAAGATGAAAACTGTTGGTGTCAGGAGGTGAAGATTCACGAACAAACTCAAAGCATGTTACAACAAAAATACGGTGGATGTTTGTGTAAAAACTGTCTGGCTTACTATGCAGGGTAGAAATTTTAAAGTTTTCATAACACCCCTTTAGATATTCATTTCGTTTAAATGGAAAGACATTTGATATATATCAAATAACATCAAACTACTGAAAACAGATTATTATTGGTTCTATGTGATTTTATGTGGATTAGTGAATTGGTTAAATAGTTAATCAGGTCATATTGTGATCGAAAACATTGGCTTCATATTGGTATTCTCGTTAACCTGATTAACCAATAGCTAAGCGAACTAATAACTATTCAACTTTTTATGGTTTATGATAAAGTAGTGTTAAAACTACAATTTTTATAAAACCTGATAAAATCATCAAGAGCCTTATTTTTTCACAAAAAACTCTTTAACGATGTTTAAGAAATTTGCATTATTGTTTTTATGTTTCCAGTTGGTTGCTTGTACGGAATTGCAAACTGTACTTGACGCAGCTACTTCTGGAACAGGATTGACTTCCCAACAAATTGGTAATGGATTAAAAGAAGCGCTTCAGGTAGGAATAGGAAAAGGTTCAGATCGATTATCCTCTTTGGATGGTTATTTGAAAAGCCAATACAAAATCTTATTGCCTGAAGATGCTCAAAAAGTAACTAATAAATTAAAGCGTGTTCCAGGATTTTCGAAAGTAGAAGATAAAATGATTGAGAAAATCAATCGTGCTGCTGAGGATGCTGCAAAAAGTGCAAAACCTATTTTTGTATCTGCGATTAAGCAAATGACTTTTCAAGATGCCATGGGAATTTTGAAAGGAGATAAAAATGCTGCGACTAGCTTTTTGAATCGAGCGACTTATAGTCAGTTGTATAATGAATTTCAACCTGTTATCGTAAAAGCATTGAATAAGCACAAAGCTTTAGATTATTGGGGCGATGCTGTAAATGCTTATAATAAAATTCCTTTGACGAATAAAATGAATCCAAAATTAGACGATTATATCACTAACCGAGCTTTGGATGGTTTATTCTCAATGGTAGAAAAAGAAGAATTGAATATTCGTAACAATGTATCTGCAAGAACTTCGAAATTATTGAAAGACGTTTTTGCAATGCAAGACTAGATGTAACGGTGAACTGTGAACGATGAACTGTTAATTTTTGTACGGTGAGTTCTTGGTTCAAGATATTTTAATTTTAAAAGGAAAATCCTGTTTAGTTCTTGATACTAAACAGGATTTTCTTTTTGTTGTTTACTATTGCATTGAGATTCATACTTCACCATTATTCATACTATTAGTTAGTCGTTGAACTATTTTGAATTCGCTGAGGAAAGATTTAGCGATGACTCTGATGACGGTGTAAGCAGGAATTGCTAAGACCATTCCTAAAATCCCACCTACTTTTGCCCCAACTAAGATGACAATAAAAATTTCTAAAGGATGTGCGGAAACACTATTAGAAAATATATAGGGTTGTAATAAAAAATTATCCAACATCTGCATAGCTGCAAAGGCTCCCAATACCATTAATATCAATGGTAACATTTCATTATAAAAAGCTAAATCTAAATTGGAAGAGATGGTGATGAATACGCCAAACACGGCTCCAATGAGTGGGCCTATGTAAGGAATGACATTGATGCATGCAGCAAAAAATGCAATTAAGATAGCACTTTTGATTCCGATAAAAGTAAGCACTAAATACATGAAAATAGTAATCACAGTTACTTGAATTGAGATTCCAACAAAGTACCTACGTAGCATAGTACTCGATTCCTCAACAGCATGAATGACCTTTTTTTCAGAGCCTGACGGAACTAGTGCTTCTAAAAAATTAGAGAAAAGTCCTTGCTCTTTTAAAAAGAAAAATGCAATAAATAAAATTGACATAATTGCAATCATAAGGTTTCCCATAAATCCAACAATGGAACTGAATAATGCTGGAATTTGTGCAGGATTGAATGCTGCAAAGATTCTTTTTTGAATTTTTTCAATAGGTGTATCGGTATTTTTGATGACCGCAGTCGAATCAATAACAGGAGGAGGTGTGGGATCAATCGTGGGATTATCAATTCTTATTTCGAGCGTGATATTTGTTTTCGTAACTGTATCCCCATTTGCCAAAAGAATGGAATCAATAGTAATAAAGGTACTGGATAATGTTTTTTCTTTTTCAATAGGAATATCTACTTCTACGATTTGCTTGGAGTCCAATCCTAGAGTATCTATTGGTTCCGCAACATTCGTTAAAATGGTGTCGATAATTAACTCAGATGAATCTTCAGAAATTTCTTCTATCGATTTTTCGATAATATCTCCTTCCATTAATCCTTTTTCTACTAAAATATTATTCAAGCTATTGATAGGTTCTTCCAATGATTTTACAAGACTAGCATAGTCAATATTTGCAAGGTTTCGAGTTTGCTGTACGATAGGAGGAACGAATACCCAAATCAAAGCAGTCAATAAAAATATAAAAGTAGAAAGGGTCAAAGCTGCACTTCCTGCATTGCCTAATTTTAAGTAATTTTTGAAAAAACTCATGATAGGTTGACCAATCATAGAGAGCACCCAAGCCACCAATACATAGGCAACAATATCGCTGAAATAGTAAAATACTACTCCAATGAAAAGTATCGTAAATGCAATTGCGATATAGCGACTCCAGTTTTTCATAAATTTTCTATAACATATCTTTTAAAATTTTCCACACATTATCTGCTAAAATTAAATGTCCTTTTGCCGTAGGATGTATTCTGTCTTTTTGATTTAATTCAGGTATTCCACCTACATTTTCCAACAAAAAAGGAACTAGTGCAGCGCTGTATTCTTTAGCTAAATTAGGAAATATAGATCCAAATTTTTTAGTGAAATCTGCACCCATATTTGGAGGAGGTAACATTCCTGCTACTACTAATTTAGCATCAGGATGTTTTTCTTTTACGGTATCAAAAATGGCTTTAAGGTTTTTTGTAGTTTCTGCTGTTGGAAGTCCACGAAGACCATCATTGGCTCCTAACTCTAAAATAAAAATATCAAAATCATATTGGTCGCAAATCCAACCAATTCTATCTTTTCCACCTGATGAGGTTTCGCCACTTACACCTGCTTGGATAGTTTCATAATCCATACCTAGTGAATCCAACCTGTTTTGGATGGCACCTACATAACTATCTTTTTTTGGATTATCTAATCCATAACCAGCAGTTAAACTATCGCCGAAAAATAAAATTTTCTTTTTCTTTTTACTCACTTCTTTAGGTTTTTCAAGAGAAGTAGTAGATTTTGTAGATGTATTGTTGGGAGTGGTTGTCGCTTCTTTTGTTGCGGAGTCTCCACAACTAACAATTCCAAAGACAAGAAAAATTAAAAATATTTTTTTGAAAATAAGATTCATGAGTAGTCTTTTTTATTAGCAAATATAAGATTCTAATTTTTCTAAATGGAATGTAATTCTAGCGAATAGGCTGTAAAATATATGAATACGTGTTGCCTTAGTGCAGCGTTCCCGAATTCAAAATTAGTTATTTTTTTCGTTCAGTAACAAACGTCACTAAATCCTCAAGAGACTCACGAGCAGCGGAAGGAGGGAACGTATGTAAAATTTCGAAAGCCTCGGCGCGATATGCTAACATTGCTTTTTCAGCATATTCCAAACCTCCACTTGTACGGACAAACTCAATCACCTCATTTACTTTTTCAGGTTTATCATTATGGCGTTTGACGATGTTGATGATTTTTTTTCTTTCAGAACGAGAGGCTTGATTAAGTGCAAAAATGAGCGGAAGCGTCATCTTTTTTTCTTTGATGTCGATACCCAAAGGTTTGCCCACATCATCGGTTCCAAAATCAAAAAGGTCATCTCTTATTTGAAATGCGATACCGATTTTTTCCCCAAATAATTTCATCTTTTCGATAATGCCTTCATCGGCAGTTGAGGAAGCAACACCTGCTGCGCAGGATGCTGCAATTAACGAAGCTGTTTTTTGACGAATGATTTCAAAATAAATATCTTCTTTGATATTGAGTTTTCTAGTCTTTTCACTTTGTAACAATTCACCTTCAATAATTTCTTTAACCGCATGAGAGAAAATTTCTAAGAGTTGAAATCGCTTGTTTTTCAAACAAATTAAAAGGGACTGAGCAATCCAATAATCACCTATGATGACAGCAATTTTATTTTTCCAAAGGGCATTGACCGAATCAACACCTCGACGTTCGTTGGCATCATCCACCACATCGTCATGAATTAAGGTGGCAGTATGGAGCATTTCTACAAAGGTAGCAGTATGATAAGTTGCTTCATTGACATTTCCACAGAGTTGCGCACTTAGGAGTACAAACATGGGGCGCATCTGTTTTCCTTTCCGTTGAAAAATATAGGTATTAATTTTTTGTAAAAGAGGAACGGTACTTTCAAGTGTAGATTGAAATCGCTTTTCAAAAATTTTTAATTCCTCAGCGATGGGATGTTTGATAGTGTTTAGTGATTTAGTCATATTCATTTTTTTCTTTGAATTACAAAATTGACTAAATCTTCCAAAGACGCTTTTGCTTCAGAATCTGGAATTGTTTTTAAAATGTCTAACGCATCTTTTTGATATTGCTCCATGATATTTTGAGCATATTTCAAACCGCCGTTGGCTCGAACTAAGGCAATGACTTCATTGGTCTTTTTTCCATGTCGAACCTGATTTATCATTTTTCTTTTTTCATCAAATGAAACTCGATTAAGGGTATAAATGAATGGCAAACTCATTGCTTTTTCTTGAAGATCAATACCAAGTGGATTTCTTGGACTATTGATTCCAAAATCAAATAACTCATCACGAAGTTGGAAAGCAATTCCAATCTTTTCTCCAAAGTCATTCATTTTTTTAATATCATTTTCATCATCAGAAGTAGAGGCGGTTCCTACAGCACAAGCAGCAGCAATGAGAGAGGCTGTTTTTTTTCTAATGATTTCAAAATATCCTTCTTCATCAATATCGTACTGTCTTGCGTTTTCAATTTTTAGGAGTTCTCCTTCGCTCATTTGTTTGACTGCTTCTGCTACAATTTCTAATAATTGAAATCGCTTATTTTGCAATGCGATTAAAAATCCTTTTTGCAATAAATAATCTCCTACAATCACAGCAATTTTATTTTTCCAAATAGCATTTAGAGAAAATAAACCTCTTCGTTCGTAGGAGTCATCAACCACATCACTATGGACTAAAGTTGCAGTATGTAAAAGTTCAACTAAGGAAGCAGCGTGGTAGGTGGCATCATTTATTTTTCCAAAAAGCCGAGCACATAAAAAGACAAACATGGGTCGGACTTGTTTACCCTTTCTTTGTACGATATAGTAAGTAATTTTATCTAACAGAGGGACATTGCTTCGCATGTCATCTCGAAACCGTTTTTCAAAACTCTTTAATTCAATCTCTATGGGTCGTTTTATCGTTTTTAACGATTGGACCATAAACTTTTCTTTTTTTTGAAAAATAAAAATTGTGGAGTGCAAGATACATGCAATTCTCTATTTGTAGGTAAAACATTTGGGGGAAAGAATAGTTGAGTTTGAGGAGCGTTTAAGTGTATTGGTGAATTGGTTAAAAAGTTAATTAGGTCATATTGTGATCAAAAAGAGGTGATTTCCTCTGGTATTTAATGTTAGTCTGATTGTTTTAGTAACAATAATTTTTCAATTTTTATGTTTTAAAAATCATCTAGAACATATTTAGGGGGCTACCCTGACAAAAGGAAAAAGATTACAAACCAAATAATATTTTGGAAGCGAATTGAGGCTCTTCAATAAATGGTGTCTCCTTGTTACGCTAAATGTTTAGTAAATCGCTCACCCACAAGTATTGATGAACGACGAAAAGCTCTTTTGCATTTTCGTCAAATGGAATAGCGGCTCCAAGAAATTTTTGAACTTCATATTGAAAATTTAAAAATTTGTCGGGTCAAGTAAAGGATTTTGCAAAAGATTTAAAAATAAGTTTAGGCGAAAAAGAAGTGGGAAGACGATAGGAAAAGTTGTTTTACAAGTTTAAAAATAATGAACCTTTACTTGTCAAATTAGTTTATTCTGTGAAGAAATCTCAATACCCAATACTATTATCTCAATACTAAAAAAATAAATGGATTCACTTACGCAAGTTATTTTAGGAGCCGCTACAGGCGAGGCAGCGAGAGGAAAAAAATTAGGAAACAAGGCGATGTTTTGGGGAGCAGTTGGAGGGACAATTCCAGATCTTGATGTATTGATTGGAGCAGGATTGCAGAAGATGGGATTGGTAGATGAGATTTGGGCTTTGGCATTTCATCGACATATTACGCACTCCATATTTTTTGCATGTACGATGCCTTTTTTATTGGCTGCAATTGTGAATTGGCATTATAAAAATCCGGGGCGGAAGTACGTTTCATATTTTGGAAGTTTGTTGGTTTTTGGATTAATTGGATTTGCAGTTAATTATGTTTCGTATGAGTTGGGTGCAAAAAATATAAATTATAATATGCTAGGAGGGACGATAGTTGTAGGAGCATTGTTAAGTTATTTTTTTTATCAACGGTTTTTTAATAGAGAGTTGAGTCAGGTAGATGCGACGTGGAAAGATTTTGCTTGGGTTTTCTTTTGGTCAATTTTCACACATCCATTATTAGATTGTTGTACTACTTATGGAACGCAACTTTTTCAACCTTTTTCAGATTATCGAGTGGGTTTTAATAATGTAGCAGTTGCCGATTTATTTTATACGCTTCCGTTTTTAGTTTGCATGGTTGCAGCGAGAATGTTTTTGAAAAATACATTTTGGAGAAAGCTTTTAGTTTGGGCAGGAATCATTTGGGGTTGCGTGTATTTATTGTTTACAGTTTATAATAAGCATCAAGTTAATCAAGTTTTTGAAAAATCATTGAAAGCACAAGGTATTGATTATCAACGGTATATGACGAGTCCTTCCTTGTTCAGTAATTTTCTTTGGAGTGGAACTGCGGAAGGTGAAAATGAATATTATCAAGCGGTGTATTCTGTTTTTGATGAGGATCCTTTGATTCCAAAGTTTAGAGTTTTTCCAAAAAATCATGATTGGATCAAACAGTACGAGGAGGAGCGTGTGGTAAAAACTTTAAAATGGTTTTCCAATAATTATTATTCCGTTATGAAAACTTCAGATGGCAAATTGCAAATCAATGATTTACGATTTGGAACAATGAAAGATGATGAAGAAATTACAGAAAATGATTTTGTATTCAGATTTATCCTAGAAGAAAAAGATGGAGAACTAACTGCACATGAAGGAGATCGAGTTAGAGAGGGAGGAATTTTTAAAGCACTTTATGATCGAACAAAAGGAAAGAAGTCTAATGAACAATTAAAAATGAATAATTAATAATTTTCTTAGGACGTGTATTTAACGTTTTTCGAGATTATTAATAAACTCAAGTTGCGGATAAATTTGATTGATGATTTTGTATTTAAAAAATTGTATTGGGATGGTGTGTATTGGGTATTGAGAATGGTTCGTAGTCCCAATACTTAATACCTACAATCTCAAATAAAATTATCCGCAACTTGAATTAATTATTCATTGTTTAATTGTTCATTAAACAACTGTTTCAATTAGAGTTTTTTTTAGATCTGCATTTGCTTTTGCCATTTCATTTTTCAGATTCAAAAGATTTGTTTCTGAAAGTTGAACTAGAGGTAAACGAACTGTTCTTTTTCCAAAACCTAATAATTCCATTGCACCTTTTATACCTACTGGATTTCCTTCACAATACAACCATTGATGCAAATCTAGTAAGGCGGTATTGATTTGATTGGCAGTTTTTAAATTACCATTTAAAGCTGCATGTACCATATTAGAAAAGGCATCAGGGTATGCATTGGCAATTACAGAAATTACTCCATCTCCACCACAAGCAATTAAAGGCAAACAAGTTGGGTCATCGCCAGAAAGAACTGAAAAATGATCAGGTCGATTTTTTATGATTTCCATTCCTTGCACTACATTGCCAGATGCTTCTTTGACAGCGACAAATTTTTCACTTGCATGAGCCAATCGAGTGATCGTTTGAGCACTAACATTTGAAGACGTTCTTCCAGGAACATTGTAAATGATAATTGGAATGGGGCAAACTTTTTCAATCGCCATGTAGTGTTGAAAGATTCCTTCTTGAGTGGGTTTGCTATAGGATGGACTACTTGAAAGCACTCCAGCAAAACCATCGAAATTGAATTCCTTCATTTTTTCAATCAATGCTGCAGTATCATTTCTACCAAACAATCCTGCCACAATCGGTTTGCGACCATTGATTATTTTTTTTGTAAAATCAAAAACCTCCAAGCACTCTTGAGAACTCAACGTAACTGCCTCACCAGTCGTACCTAATGAAACGATATAATCAACTCCTCCTTCTATTTGGTATTCTAAAATTTTTTCAAGAGTACCATAGTCGATTTTTCCATTTTCAAAAAATGGGGTAACGACTGCAACACCTGTACCTCTAAACTGCCTCGCCATAAACTGGACTATTTATTTTATTAAGGAAAAAATCTACTTGTTTGATTAAGTGTTCAAGGTCAGTACCAATTGGGGTATCAATAATCAAATCATAACTATTAATATTTTCGGAAAAAGGACCGACTCGAAGACTTGCATTGGACAAGGTAGAAATATATTCGATAGGATTATTTTTTCCTAAATATAGGCTAATCAAGATGTTAAATTTATTATAAATAAAATGATTGACCTCATCACTTTCAGGAATCATTTTCCAATTGACTTCATTCAAAGTGAAAAACTTAAAATGAAAACTTAAATCTTTTTGTTTACTTTTTACAAAGCCTAGGAGTTTTACTTTTTTCCCATTCTTTTTCAAATTTTTAGCATAGTCCATGACTTTTGTTCTATTGATTGCATCTGTTGCATCAAATAGAATTCCGATGGATTCTGCAATATCAAATTCGATGGAAGATCTATCCAATTTTTTTAGGGAAAGTTTTTTTTCTAAATGGTTGTTATAAAAGTAAGACCGGATTTTTGAAACAATACTCATTGCTTAATTATTTTCTGGAAATGTAGTTCTTAGAATCTCGTAAACAATACAATTCTATAATTGGTCAATGTATTGTTATCTGTTTAATGTTTTTGGGAGTATTTCCAGTTGTGGTGATATAGAAAAACAGAGAATATTTTCTGTTTTTCTATGTGCTAGGTTATTTAATTAAAAATTTATTTCGCCTTTGCAGCGATTTTCTTTTTTACCGTATCGTATTCTCCCATTTTGCTATATTTTTCGATTCGCATTTGAATTCTTTTTTCGGGAGATAATTCCATTAATTCTGAAACTTCTTTTTTCAAATGCTTCTTTAAAGTTTTTACCATTTCATCAGGAGCGTTATGTGCACCACCTAAAGGTTCTTTAATAATACCATCAATCAAACCAAAATCATGCATATGCTCGGCAGTTAATTTAAGCGCTTCTGCTGCCTGTTCTTTGTAATCCCAACTTCTCCAGAGAATGGAAGAGCAAGATTCGGGAGATATTACGGAGTACCAAGTATTTTCCAGCATAAAAACTCGATCGCCTAATCCAATTCCAATAGCACCACCAGATGCTCCTTCTCCAATTACTACACATACAATAGGCACTCTAAGTTTTGCCATTTCAAATAAATTTCGAGCAATTGCTTCTGCTTGCCCTCGTTCTTCGGCCTCTAATCCTGGAAATGCTCCAGGAGTATCAATTAAACTAATAACCGGATAGCCAAAGCGTTCAGCCATTTTCATCAATCGAAGCGCTTTACGATAGCCTTCAGGATTGGCCATTCCAAAATTACGATATTGGCGCATTTTGGTATTGACTCCTTTTTGATGTCCAATGACAACGACTGTTTGTCCATCTAAGTTGGCTAATCCACCTACAATTGCCTTATCGTCTTTAAAATACCGATCTCCATGTAATTCCGTGAATTTTTTAAACATGTTGCGGATATAATAAAGCGAATATGGGCGTTCAGGATGCCTTGAAAGCTGTACTTTCTGCCATCCTGATAAATTACTGTAGATTTCTTTTCTCTGAGTCTTTATCTTGCTTTCTAACTCTTTAATCTTATCAGTTACATCAATATCTCCTTTTTCACCAACCTCTCTTAGATTATCAAGTTGCTCATAAAGACTCTCCAACGGTTTCTCAAATTCTAGGAAAACCATAGTTTCTTTCTTTTTTGGGTTAAAAACGTAGCAAAATAGCTAATAGTTAGGTGCTGCGTGATTGTATAGTTGTATTAAAAAATGGACTATACTATAACTTTTTAGTTAACCGAGGGTTGCAAAATTAGTTAATAAGGCAGTTTGGTAGGTTATGTTTTGAATTTTTTTTTAAAAATTTCTTAGAGATATTGCATATTCCAAAAAGGAATCATACTTTTGCATTCGCTATTTAACAAATGTGTTAGATATTTACATTTAAATGGTTCAATTTTTGAATTATTTAATTTATTGGTCTGGTAGTTCAGTTGGTTAGAATACCTGCCTGTCACGCAGGGGGTCGCGGGTTCGAGTCCCGTCCAGACCGCAA
>CAKZSH010000153.1 GCA_937918905.1 uncultured Saprospiraceae bacterium | reverse complement strand
TTATGGCATTCATCATTTGTTTAATGTAGTGACTGCTCCAAAGGATATGGCACATGCAGTTTTGATTCGAGGAGTTGAGCCAGTTGAAAATGTAGATGTTATGTTACAACGTCGAGGTTTTTCTAAATTAAAAAATAATTTGACTGCTGGGCCAGGGACATTGACCAAGGCATTGGGTATTTCAACTGCACATACAGGAGTTAGTTTTTTGGATAAAAAAAGTCCGATTTGGATTGAAGATCGAGGGGAGGATATTTTGGAAAAAAATATAATTGCAAGTCCTAGAGTGGGCATTGGGTATGCGGAAGAATGTGCGCTTTGGGATTGGCGATTTCGAGTAAAAGGATCGAAGTGGACGAGTAAGGCGAAGTGAAAAATATTCAACATTCCCTAAAGACGAGTCAAGGTCTGACTTGAAAAGTCAGGCTTTGACTTATGTTGTCCTTGTTTAGTTATCGTTTTTTTAACTTATTGTTCTCATAAGTCAAGGCTTGACTTTTCAAGTCAAACCTTGACTCGTGTTACATTCAAAACCAAGCGTTTCCAAGTCCTTCCAAAAGTCAGGATAAGATTTCACAACCACCATTGGATTTTCCACTTTTATATTTCCCAAAAGTGCTAATGGCGCAAATGCCATTGCCATCCGATGATCTTCATAAGTAGCAAAAGTAGGCATATCTAAAACGGCTTTACCTTCCGTCATGTAGAGCGTTTTATCCGATTTTTTGGAAAATTTGGGAGGGAGTTTTGAAAAGAAAACTTGTACTTTTTGAAGTTCATTTTGTAGCGCAGCAATTCGATCTGTCTCCTTGATACTCAAAGTATCCAATCCCGTAAATAATCCCATCGTACCCAATCCACCGCAGATAACTGCTAGCGTTTGTGCAATGTCAGGACACTCTAGGAAGTCATACTCAAACATAGGTTCTGGAGCATTTCCTGATTTTTTTAAATGAATTCCCTTTTCATTAAAAGTAGTGGTGATTCCAAATTGCTCCATCATTTTTACGATTGCCGAATCACCTTGTGTACTTTTTTCAAATAACCCATTCAATTGTAAATCAACTTCATCAGCCAAAGCTCCCAATGAAAAATAATAAGATGCTGCTGACCAATCCGCTTCTACTACAAAGTCGGAGCCTTGATATTTTTGATTTTCGATTTTTATAACACTATCCTTCCAAGTGTGTAGGATTCCAAATTGCTCCATTAATTTTAAGGTCATTTGGATGTACGGAATGGAAACTATTTTTCCATCCAAAGTTAATTCCAAACCATTGGGAAGGGTAGGGGCAAGCATCAAAAGTGATGAAATATATTGGCTACTTGTATTTGCAGCAATTGTCAATTGATTGTTAGAAAAATCACTTTTACGTTCTTTAATTTGAAGCGGAGGGTAGCCATCATTTTCCAAATATTCAATGTCTGCGCCAAGTTTTCGTAATGCATCCACTAAAATTCCAATAGGTCTTTGCTTCATTCTATCAGAACCAGTTAGGATTTGAGTACCTTTTTGCGCAGCTAAATATCCAGTCAAAAATCGAAAGGTCGTACCCGCATGTCCTGTGTCGAGTTCAATTGTTTCTCCTTCTTTTTGCGAAGCAAATTCTTTTAATAATTTTTCAAGTGTACGGGTATCTTTTGAGGTAGAAATTTTTTGGATTTCAAAATCTTGCTCACTTAATGCTCGAAGAATTAAAGCACGATTACTAATACTTTTTGAACCATTCAAAGTGATTTCTCCCTTTATGGTTTTATCTGATTTTGAAATTAAATAAGTCATTGTAATGAATAATTAAGAATGAATAATATTGGGATGTGATTTGTAGTTATTTAAAATAAAAAAAACCGTAGCGCGAAACTACGGTTTATTTTATGATGAGACAATCAAAAGTCAAAAATCAAAATTGGGTTTTACGATACTCAACTTTAATTCTCATTTTGACTTTCATTTTTATCATGTCTTCTATTTTCTCTTTCCGCTCTTTTTCTTTCTCTTTCTTCTTCTTTTCTTTTTTGATATTCTTCGTTGGACTTGTTGTATGCTTTAATGATGGATTTCACTAAGCGGTGTCGAACGACATCTTCTGCACTTAATTCCACTAATCCAATTCCATCAATTCCTGTTAAAATATCCAATGCTTGATGTAAACCTGAAATTTGGTTTCGAGGTAAATCTATCTGTGATAAATCACCATTGATAATTGTTTTTGCAGATGGTCCAATACGAGTCAAAAACATTTTCAATTGTTGAGGCGTCGTGTTTTGAGCTTCATCCAAAATGATAAATGCATTATCCAAAGTTCGACCTCTCATAAATGCTAACGGTGCTACCTCAATAGTCATTTCTGCCATAAACTTGGCTAACTTTTCCGCAGGAATCATATCATTCAACGCATCATACAAAGGACGTAAATAGGGATCAACTTTATCTTTTAAATCACCAGGAAGGAAACCTAAATTCTCTCCAGCTTCAACTGCAGGTCGGGTCAAAATAATTCTTTTAACAATACGATTACGTAAAGCTCGAACAGCCAAGGCAACTGAGATATATGTTTTACCCGTACCTGCTGGGCCCATCGCAAATACAATATCATTTGCTTCTGAAGACTCAACAAGTGTCTTTTGATTTCGAGTTTTAGCCTTGATGGGTTTTCCACCTTTACCATGTACAATGGTCGTATTGGATTCACCTGTTCCTAATTTAGTTTCAAAAGGACGACCACCTGCCATCAAATCTTCGACAGTTTGAGTAGTCAGTTCTTTATGTTCTTTGAGCATACGAACCATCATCTCCAATTTGCTTTTAGCAGTTTGGGTGAGTTTCTTTTCTCCGCTCAATTTTAAATTATTTCCTCTTGAAGTGATGGTGACATCAGGATAGGCTTTTCTCAAAATGTTGAGTTTGTTGTTTTTCTCTCCGTATAATTCAACTAAGTCAACGCCGTCGATAGTAAGAATAATTTCGCTCAATATATTTTTTATTTTAGGTTAAAAATCTGAAATCAGAATATTTAATGAATTTAGATTTTTTAATAATAAGTATTAAGACATCATTTTTTCCTGTAAATTTATGCTTTTTACTAAAATGAGTTACTTTTCTTTTGAAAATAATTGAAAGAACCTCTCAATTGTTATTGAGTTATTGGTTAATAAGTTATTTCGATATTATGTTGTTTTCAAAATATATTGAGAATAACCTAATCACTCAATAACCTAATAACGACTTGAATTTATTTTTGAAACACTTTATAAATAAAAATATTCCAAAATTATGCCTATTGTCACACTCACCTCTGATTTTGGCTGGAACGACTACTATGTTGCACTAATCAAAGGAGCAATGTTATGTGAACATCAAGACCTCAATATAATAGACATTACCCACAACATCAATAATTACGATATAGTTCAAGGAGCTTTTATTTTAAAAAATTCTTATGAAAGTTTTCCTAAAGGCACCATTCATATTCTTAGTGTGAATAATTTCTATGATAAAAAACGAAGATTTTTAGCGATTCGTTATAATGAGCACTATTTTATTGGCCCTGATAATGGCGTTTTTTCATTACTTTTTGACCAAACTCCAGAGGACATTTACAAACTTGATTTTTCAAATAAAGGTACATTTCCACTTAAAAGTGTTTTTGCAAAAGCTGTTGGTCATATTTCTAATGCAATGCCTTTTAATGAAATAGGATTGCCAATTAAAAATGTGATAGAACGAATTACTTTCCAACCTGTAATTAGTCCGTCTCAAATCCGTGGTGCGGTCATTCATGTTGATAATTACGAAAATGTAATTATTAATATTTCTCGACAACTTTTTGAACAAGTTTGGAAGGAACGTTCCTATGAAATTTCTTTTCGACGAAATGATCCGATTGATAAAATTTATAATAATTATTATGATGTTCCAATTGGTGAAACTTTGTGTCGATTTAATTCAGCTGACTTTTTAGAAATTTCTATAAATATGGGGAAAGCTAGTAGTATGCTTGGGTTAAAAATAGAAGATACTGTACAAATAGATTTTAGCTAAAATCATAAATTTTCTTTTGAAAAAATGATAAAACGAATTGTAAAACTTACCTTTAAAGAAGATAAAGTTGATGTGTTTCTAAAAAACTTTAATCAGAATAAAATTAAGATTAGAAATTTTGAAGGATGTCATCATTTAGAGCTTTGGAGAGATACCTATAAAACTAATATTTTTTTTACCTACAGTTATTGGAAAAATGAAAACGCATTAAATGCCTACCGAAATTCTGAGTTGTTTAAAGGAGTGTGGAAAAAAACGAAAGTTTTGTTTTCTGACAAACCTCAAGCTTGGAGTGTTGAAGTTATTTGGGACGGGAGAGAAGAAATTTAAGATGATGTATAAACTAGTGAGTTGGTTCAAACCTGTCTAGCTTATACGCTATTATTATGTACCATAACAAACGATTTATGTCGAACGACAACAGGCGAAAATTTCTTAAAAAGGTTGGAGGTCTTACAGGAGTGCTTACATTTTCTCCTTTTCTTAATCCTGCAAAGTGCAATGATTTTTTTCAAAAAAATCAACAATACGCTCACCTTTCTGCTGATGAATTAGCAACTAATGAAGCATTCTGGTATGAGGTCAAACAGGCTTTTACCGTTACCCCTAACATTGTTAATTTGAATAATGGAGGCGTTAGCCCTTCTCCTAAAGTTGTACAAGATGCTGTCGAACGTTACAATAAATTAAGTAATGAGGCACCTAGTTATTATATGTGGAGAGTGCTAAAACGAGGAAAAGAAGGATTGAGAAAAAAATTGGCAGATCTTGCTGGAGTGGAAGCGGATACTATTGCGATTAATAGAAATGCAAGTGAGGCTTTGGAGACTGTGATTTTTGGATTGCGACTTAAAAAAGGTGATGAGGTAGTTTTGACAAAACAAGATTATCCTAATGTCATCAATGCTTGGAAACAAAGAGCATTACGTGAAGGTATTGTTTTAAAATTTTTGTCTTTTGATTTTCCCATAGAAAACAAGGAAGAAATTGTAGGCAAATTTAAATCTGCTTTTTCTTCAAAAACCAAAGTAGTCAATATCACTCACATGATAAATTGGGTCGGTCAGATTTTGCCTGTTAAAGAAATAGCTGCGGAGGCACGTAAAAAAGGCATTGAGGTTTTGGTAGATGGAGCTCATTCATTTGCACATTTGGATTTTAAGATTCCAGACCTAGATTGTGACTATTATGGTACTAGTTTACATAAATGGTTGTGCGCACCATTTGGTAGTGGAATGCTTTATGTTAAAAAGGATAAAATCAAAAATCTATTCCCACTTTTTAGCGCAGAAGAACCTGAAGGAGAAAATATTAGAAAATTTGAATCATTGGGTACTCGATCCATCGCAATTGAGCAAGCAATAGGTCAGGCGATAGATTTTCACCATTGGATTGGCGCAGAAAGGAAGCAAAAACGGTTACAATACTTGAAAAATTATTGGGCAGAGGCATTAATGAAAATTCCTAAAGTGACTGTTCATACTTCTTTGCGTCTTGAGTATGCTTGCGGAATTGGACTCTTTTCTGTGGAAAATAAGTCAGCAATTGATGTTGCCAATTATTTATTTAAAGAACATCAAATCCACGCAGTTGCAATTGATCGAGAGAATATTCATGGGGTAAGAATTGCACCAAATGTATATACGACGACAAAGGATTTAGATCGATTTATTACTGCAACAAAGGAGCTTGTCAAAGTTTAGGTTGCTTTTGATACATTTTTTATAAAAAAATACCGTTAACTCTCAAAAACATACCGAATTCTTGATTATCTGGTAAATCGTAGCTTAAAATATCTTATATTATTATACTTTTCTAAAGCAAATATGTAAATTTGATTTGTGTGACAACATAAAAACTATAAAATAAAAGGGAAAAAACACTTGAAAGAATCTTTATAGTTGTAATTACGTAAAAAAGTGTTCATATTTGTATCTCTTGAGAACTTTAACAAACTACAAATATTAAATTTCCCCTTACGTCTATATTATAAAGAGCTTCCTATCTCTACTAACTGTTTCAAACTAATTTCCCCCAAACTGAGAGACCTGTTTACACTAATAAATTAGGTAATATTTAAAAGCATTCTACATCTTTTCAGTATTTCATTTTCGAAATGGATGCTCGTAGAGATGATTCAGTTATATAGTCATTAATTCATTAAACAAAAACATTCACTTTTGAAAACACTTTACTCTTTTAGCAAAGGCTTTGGTATATTTCTACTATTAAGCTTATATAGTTTTCAAATGAATGCACAGGACATTCATTTCTCACAATTTGGAAACTCACCATTAAATTTGAATCCAGCTTTAACAGGAATGTTTGGCGGTGATATGCGTTTTGTTGGTAATTATAGAAGCCAATGGAACGATGTTCCTGTTTCTTACCTCACTTTTTCAGGTGCATTTGATATGAAATTTGATCAATTCTGCTCCAACCATGACCAATGGGCGGGCGGGTTGTTATTCAATTATGATGTTGCTGGAGATTCAAAATTACATTTAGCACAATTGGCTGCAAATGTTTCTTACACTCATCGAGTCAATACCAAGAATTTTTTATCACTCGGTTTACAGTTGAGTGGTTACCAGCGAGGTTTTAAAACGGATGATCTTCGATTTGATAATCAATGGAATAATAGATTTTTTGATTCCAAACTTTCTTCAGGAGAAAATTTTGCCAATACGAATTATTTCTTTGGTGATTTTTCTGCGGGATTGAATTGGCATTACCAAAAACCCAATAGTCAAAGTCAATGGAATAATCAAAACAGAACCAAGTTAGATGTAGGTGTAAGTGTATTCCATATTAACAGACCTGACCAAACTTTCTATGAAGATCAAATACAATGTGATTGTTATATGCGATATGCAATACATGGAATGGGAACATTCAGGTTAACTGATCCTCTTGATTTAGTGGTGTTAGCTATGCATCAAGAGCAAGGCCCTCATACAGAAACGGTATTAGGGATTGCTGGTAAAATTCATTTAGATCAGAGACTTGCAAGACAGTTAAATATATTGTTAGGAATTAATGTCCGATTAGGAGATAGAGATCCATTGGATGCTTTTATCCCTAATATCGAAGTTCAGTATAATGCTTGGAGGGTAGGATTAAGTTATGATGTCAATACATCTGATTTTAATATTGCAACAAACAGATTTGGAGGACCAGAGCTATCTGTGGCTTACATTTTTGTAAAACCACGATTGGACTTGTTTAGAAATTGTAATCCTATTTATTAATTGTTTGGGATCTTTCTCGAAAACCGAAATTCTCAAAAAGAAAAATACTCAAAATGAAAAAAATATATACTCTCCTTCTTTTGTCTTTTTGTATTGGGATGAGTTCTATTCATGCTCAAACTCCTACCTTAAAAGCATATCAAAAATATGCAAAGAAAGCAATGGCGAAAAAAGATTTCTACTCTGCGTGGAAATACAATTCAATTGCTCTACAAATAGATAGTTCTCGAATTAACAATATGTACAATCTTGCTGAATCTGCAAGACAATTCAAATCATATAATGTAGCTAGAGATGCTTACCAAAAAGTACTAGCAAGTGAAGATAAAGCACAATATCCATTAGCTGAATTTTGGTTGGCAAATGTATATCATAGCCAAGCTAATTATGATAAAGCGGTTACTCATTACCAACAGTTTTTAAATGGACAGGTGACTTCAAAAGGGCCATCTGATGAACAGGATACTCAACAATTTACTCCTTTGGCTCAAAAAGCAATTCAAGATTGCAACTGGGCAAAAGAGCAAGTTCAAAATCCAAGAACAGGATTTATTATCGAAAAGTTTGGGGCAGATGTAAATACGGCAAGTACTGAATTTGCACCTATGGAACATCAAAGCCAAGTTTATTATTCTGCATTGGAATATGACAAAGAGAATTTTTGTCCTAATCCAGATGGAGATGTTACAAGATTATACACTTCAACAACAGTTAATAGTGGACAACCTTCTGCTATCAATTGGGCAAATGAGGAAAAGGGAAAATTTGTGGCTCATACTGCTTTTAATGGAACAGGTTCAAGAATATATTTTACGGTTTGTAATCGGTTGAATTCATCTGAGTTTGGATGCGAAATTTATTACCGAGATAAGAATAGTACAGGTATGTGGGGAGACGCAGTTCGATTACCAGAACACATTAATCAATTTGGTTCAACAAGTACTCAACCAAGTATTGGATTTGATAAGAATACTGGAAAAGAATTATTGTTTTTTGTAACTGATAGAGCAGATGCCGTAGGAGGTCAGAATGGGGATTTGAATATTTACTGTAGCTTAATTGAAGCTGACGGTCAAGTAAGTATTCCTCAAAAATTAAATATCAATACTGAGGAAGATGACATTACACCTTTTTTCAATAAAGAAAATAACACATTATATTTTAGTTCAAAAGGATACAAAGGTTTTGGAGGATTTGATATTTACAAATCTGAAAAATTAGGAAGTGATTTTGGAAACCCTGTTGCAATGGATTATCCATTGAACACGAGTTATGATGATGTTTATTTTTCTACTGATGAAAAATTTGAAAATGCATATTTTTCTTCTAATCGTCTTGGCGTTACTTATGAAGAAAAAGATATGGAAACTTGTTGTAATGATATTTTCAAATTGGAAATGATTCAAGTGAATCTAATAACTACAACATTTAATAAATTAAATGATGCAAAATTGGATAGTTGCAGCGTAGCGTTATTTGATGTAGCAACTGGTAAAGAATTAAAAAGAGAATTAGATCCAGGTGGAAACTTTTATACTTTTCCTCTAGACCTTGAAAGAGAATACATGGTGATTTCAAGCCGTGATGGAGGTTGGACAATGGATACCGTTTTTGTAAGTACAAAAGGTATTAAAGAAACAACTACTTTGGAAAGAGAATTAAAACATCGTCCTGCAGTAGATTTGTTTACCAATACTTTTGACCGATCAACAGACTTACCTTTGGAAGGTTGTACTTTCCATTTTTATAATGAATCAACTGGTGAATTAATAGGATCAACTCCTCGATTGGATGATAATGAGTTTTATAGCATGTTAGAATTTGGAGTGGATTACAAAGTGGTTGCTACCAAACCATATTGGACACCTGATTCAGTCTCATTTAATACTAGGGATTTATATGTAGGAAAGACTTTTAGGTTTCCACTTTACTTAGAATGTGAACCTGATGGAGCGATTAATTTATCTGTTGTTTTATTCTTTGATAATGACGAACCAGATAAAAGAACTCGTGCAACTAGTACATCTAAAACTTATAAAGAAGTATGGAGTGAATATGTTAAAGAAGAACGTATTGATAAATTCCTTTCTGAAAATGGAAAAGATCTTTCTGGAGAACAGAAGTTAAAAGCTCAGGATGATACTCGACTTTTCTTTGATGATGATGTGAAAGGAGGTATGACAAAATTACAATTGTTTGCAAGTTTCTTAGAAAGATATGTACCTCAAGGACGTATTTATCAAATTGAAATCGAAGGATTTGCAAGTCCAAGAGCACCATCTGATTATAATAAAAGTTTGACCTCAAGACGTGTGAGTAGTGTTGAAAATTACCTTCGAAGATATAATGGAGGTGTATTAGCACAATACATTGGAGCAGATAAAAACCTTAGAATCAAATTAATTCCTAGAGGTGAAGATCCATCTGAAGGTTTAGGTATTCCATCTAATTACTCTGATCCAAAATCAATTTACAGTATCGAAGCCTCTAAACAACGGAAGGTGGAGTTGGTACGAATCAAACGAATTGATGGAGGCGGATGTAATGTTGATAATCCTAATACAGATTACTTAACTCCAAAAGGAGGTGGTACAACAACTACCACTACAACCTATACTCCACCAAGTACAGGTATGAATGTAGATTTGATTGCAAATACTTTTGTAAAAGGTTCTAACTCTACTTTGATAGGATGTACTTTTAAATTTATTGATGAATCAACAGGTGCTTCTTTTGAAACAGGAAGTTTAAGCGATAACCGATTTACTAATAACTTAGAAGTAGGGAAACGTTACCGAGTAATTGCTTCAAAAGCAGGTTACACTTCTGATGAAGTTACTTTTTCTACAAAAGGATTAAACACTTCAAGAACATTTAATTTCCCACTTTACTTGGAGACTACAAATGCAGGAGCCGACTTACCTGTTATTTTATACTTCGATAATGATGAACCAGACAAACGAACTAGAGCAAAGACGACTTCTAAAACATACGAACAAACTTATCAGTCATATGTAAGAGAAGATCGGGTATCTAAGTTTGTTTTTGAAAATAGTAAATCATTAGGTGGTGAATCGAAAATCAAAGCACAAGATGAAACTCGAATATTTTTTGATAGTCGAGTAAGAGAAGGTATGATGAAATTAGAATTGCTAGGTCAGTTTTTAGAAAGAAACTTACCTCAAGGTCGTCAATACCAAATTGAGTTGGAAGGATTTGCAAGTCCAAGAGCACCGTCAAGTTATAATAAGGATTTGACCTCAAGACGTGTAAGTAGTGTTGAGAATTATTTACGACAATATAATGGAGGTGTTTTAGCAAAATATATTGGAAATAACAAAGGTCTTAAAATTACCTTAGTTCCAAGAGGAGAACAACCTTCAACTGGACTAGGAATTTCTGATGATTATTCTGATCCAAAATCTATTTACAGTATTGAAGCCTCGGAGCAGCGGAAAGTAACGATAGTTAGAATCAAGAGCCTCAATTAAAATTGCATCATTTTGGATTTCATTTTTTTATTAAAAAAAACTCAAAGCCTCAGCTACAAACATAAATTTTGTACTATGAAAAAAATATTATTCATCAACATATTTGCTTTTCTTTTAGGCTCACTAGGTCTATCTGCGCAATGTAATTCTGCTGAAGTTACCATTCATGATGTAACTACCGAAACTTGCGTAGGAAGTAGTGATGCTTCTGCGATTGCTACAGGTGTAGGAGTCAATGGAGTAACCTACCTTTGGAGTAATGGACAAACTACTCCACAAGCAACTGGTTTAACCTCAACTACTTATACTGTGACGGTAACAGATGGAGCAGGCTGTACAGCCTCTGAATCAGTTACTATTGAATTAGATCCTGAAGGCGTTTGGATTATGAATACTTCAACTCCTGTCAGTTGTAATGGAGGAAGTGATGGAACTGCATATGCAGGAGTGATGACGGGAGTACCACCATATACTTACCAATGGGATGACCCAGCGGGAACAACTACTTCTAGTCCAGTTGGTTTGGCAGCAGGTGTTTACCATGTAACCGTAACAGACTCTAATGGATGTTCTAATGTTGCACCAGTTACAGTAGAAGAACCTACAACTATAGTTGTTATTTCAAATTCAGCTAATGAAATTTGCTTCGGTGATAGCAATGGTTCAGCATCAGTTACAACATCAGGTGGTACTGGTCAAAAGACTTACACATGGAGTAATGGCGGTAATTCATCTTCAATAAATAATTTGACTGCTGGAACTTATACTGTTACAGCAACAGATGAAAACGGATGTACAAGCGTAGCAAGTATCAATGTAAGTTTAACCAACCCTCAAATAAATATATCAGGTAGTTCTACATCCATTGCGTGTTTTGGTGGAAATGATGGAACAGCAACCGTAAATGTTGCTTCTGGAAATGGACCTTTTTCTTACTCATGGAGTAATGGAGCAACAAGTGCTACTGCAAATGGACTTACTGCTGGTAATTACACAGTTACTGTAACTGGTGCTGATGGATGTACTGCAACTACGACTGTTACAGTTTCACAACCTGCCCAATTGACAATCACGACGAATAATCCAAACACTACAAATATCATTTGTCATGGCGATAACAATGGTGCAATCATGGTGACAACAAGTGGCGGTACAGGAACTATTACTTACCTGTGGAATACAGGAGCGACAACACAAATGATTTCAAACTTATCAGCAGGTACTTATTCAGTAACTGCAACAGATGCAAATGGATGTACAGTTACCACTACTCATACGATTACTGAACCTGCAGTATTAACTGCTACAGGATCAGGAACAGATGTAACAACAGTAGGAGGAACAAACGGAACTGCAACTGTTACTCCTGTGGGAGGAACGGGACCATATACTTATTTGTGGAGCAACGGAGCAACTACTCAAACAATTTCAAATTTATCAGCAGGCACTTACACAGTAACGGTAACAGATGCTAATGGCTGCACAACGACAACAACAATTGTAATTACTGAGCCAATTGCTACCATCGTTTTAACCGTAAATTCTACTCCTTCATTATGTGGAGCAAATGATGGAACTGCTACTGTTATGGCTTCTGGAGGATTTTCACCATACACCTATTTATGGAGTGATGGTCAAACTACCTCAACGGCTACTGGTTTATCAGGAGGTACTTATACCGTGACAGTAACAGACAATGTTGGCAATACTGCAACTACTTCAGTTACAGTTATTGAGACATCAGGAGTTACGGCTACTGCAAGTTCATCTAATGAAACTTGTACAGGAAGTAGTGATGGACATGTTTCAGTAAGTACAAGTGGAGGGGTTGGTCAAATGACTTTTGCTTGGAGTAATGGAGCTACAACTTCTACTGTAAATGGATTATCAGTAGGTACTTATACGGTAACGGTCACAGACGAAAATGGATGTACTGCTACAGCTTCTGCAACTATCGAACTTTCTCCTGAAGGAATTTGGGTAGATATAACTACAACTCATGTTACTTGTTTTGGAGGAAATGATGGTGCTGCTGCATCAGTTGTTACAACAGGAGTTGCCCCTTACACTTATGCATGGAGCAACGGAGCAACGACTCAAAATATTTCAGATCTTACAGCTGGAACTTATACTGTAACAGTAACGGATGTGAATGGTTGTGAAGGAGTTTTTACTACAGAAGTTACACAACCTACCCAATTAACTGGAACAATTTCTTCTACGAATATTGATTGTGGTGCTAACAATGGTTCTGCATCAGTAACAGTAAATGGAGGAACTCCTGGATATACATATCTGTGGAGTAATGGATCGACTGGTTCAAGTATTTCAGGCGTTTCAGCAGGAACTTATACTGTTACTGCAACAGATTCAAATGGATGTACAGTTGTTTCCAGCACCATGATAATGGATAACAATACCCTTGCAGTCAGTTCAGCGACTACTTCTGATCCTACTACTGCTGGAGGAAATGATGGTTCAATCAATATTGAAGTAAGTGGCGGAACAGCACCTTATACTTATTTATGGAGTAATGGAGCAACAACTCAAGATATTTCAGGACTTACTGAAGGATGTTATACCGTAACAATTACGGATGCAATAGGATGTTCGATCACTTCTACTCATTGTATCAACGATCCAGGAATGTTGAATGTAACAGTTACTACTGTTAACAATGGTTGTATGGGAAATAATATGGGAACAGCAACTGCTACAGCTAATGATGGAACACCTCCTTATACTTATATGTGGTCAACTGTTACTGGTTTTCCTTTAGGTACAACTCAAACCATTACAGGTTTAACAAATGGAACTTACTTAGTAACGGTAACGGATGCTAACGGAGTTCAAGGAACAGGAACAGGAGTAGTTACAGGAAGTGGAGGAGTTGGTTCATCTGCAACGGTAATTAATCTTTCATGTAATGGAGCTAATGATGGTTCTGCAACCGCCAATGGAATTGGAGGTGCACCAGGACTCGATGGATATCAATATAATTGGAGCAATGGCGAGACAACTCAAAGTATTTCTAATCTTGCTCCAGGTGATTATACAGTTACAGTAACTGATTTAGAAGGATGTACTTCTACTTCAATGGTTACAGTTGTTGAACCTAGTACAGTAACGGTATCATCTGCAATTGGAACAAATCCAACAACAGCAGGAGGAAGTGATGGTTCGATTAATATTACAGTTATGGGTGGAACGCCTGGTTATACTTTCTTATGGAGTAATGGCGCAACCACAGAAGATATATCAGGATTGACAGCAGGATGTTACACCGTGACGATTACCGATAGTAACGGTTGTACAGCAACTAATGAAACGTGTATTACTGATCCATCAGTATCATGTGTCGTAGTGGTAACAAGTACACCTGAAAGTTGTGTTCCTGGAACTGACGGAACAGTTACAGCTACACCAGGTCCAGGATGTCCTTCACCTTTCACTTTTTCATGGGAGGATGGTAATGGAAATCCAATAGGAAGTACTGGAACGGTAACAGGTTTGGGTACAGGATTTTATACCGTAACTGTAACCAATGGTAATGGAAGTACCGTTACCGAAACTGTTCAAGTAACAGGTGGCAATACAGTTATGTCTTCCACGACAGTAGTTAATGTAAGTTGTAATGGAGGAAATGATGGTTCAGCTACTGTGACTGGATCAGGAGGTTCTGGAAATTACACTTATATGTGGAGCAACGGAGCTACGACTCAAAATATTTCAAATCTAACTGCAGGAACTTATACTGTAACTGTTACAGATGACAATGGATGTACATCAGTTTCATCAGTTATAGTAACTGAATCTACTGTAATTTCCACAGCAGGTACAGTTGGAACTAACCCTTCTATAATGGGTGGAAGTGATGGTTCGATTAATTTGACAGTAACGGGTGGAACTGCACCGTACACATTCTTATGGAGTAATGGTGAAACCACAGAAGATATATCAGGATTGACAGCAGGATGTTATACCGTTACAATTACGGATGCTAATGGATGTACGGCAACATCCGAAACTTGTTTAACTGATCCACCACTTTTTGCTATAAGTGCTACAAGTACGAATGATCCATGTACGCTAGGTAATAATGGAATGATTGACTCAGAAGTTGTTACTGGAGGTATTCCTCCGTACACCTATGAATGGACTGATGCAAATGGAAATGTAGTAGGTAATACTGCAATGATTCCAGATGTACCTGCGGGAACTTATACAATTGAGATAACTGATTCCATGAATCAATCAGCCACGCAGACCGTCAATGTGATAACCGAACCTGGACCAGCATTAGCTGCTGATGATGATATGACAACTTGTGATGATGAAATTTCTATAAATGCAACAGCAGATGCATCTGCAACAATCAACTGGTTTAATGATCCAAATTTACCTGCAATTGCAACAGGGAATACATTAACAGATTACTCATTATCTCCAGGAGAAAATATGGTTTATGTTGTAGCTGAATTAAATGGTTGTATTTCAATGGACAGTGTAATTGTTACTCAAGAAGCAATAGATGTTTCTGTTCAAGCAGCGATGGTATTTTGTGTAGGAACTGATGGTCAACTGATGGCAGTCAATAATGATCCATTAGATATGGTAGATTATCAATGGACGCCAGCAAGTGCATTCACAGCAGGTGCTACTACAGCTACCCCAACATTGAATACAAGTTTGGTAGGAATTACAGAGGTATATTTAGCAACTGAAAATCAACATGGATGTATTCAAATTGATACTATCTCAGTTGCAGTTCAAGATACCACTGAAAACTTTATTGAAACTTCAAACTGTAATCCACTAGAAGTTAATTTTGCAAATAATGGTTCTGACCTTTACATGTGGGACTTTGGTGATAACTCTCCTATGGGAAGTGGTTCAGCTCCTGTTCATAATTATGCAACAGCAGGAACTTATACTGTAATGATGGTTTTACCAGTAGGTACTCCTAATGCAGGATGTCTTCCAGATACAATTACTAAAGTAATTGAAGTTGCAGATGATCCTATTTTCAATACTGCATTTACGATTGATTATGAGGCATGTTCAGAGGATAGTGTAATGGTCGTATTTACAGATAACTCTACTAATGCAACATTGGATATAACAGGATACTCTTGGCAATTACCTGGAGGTACTACTTCTGTGAGTCAACAAGATTCACTTCTTATTGGTCAAAGTGGAACTTATACTGCTAGTATAGTAGTAACGGCCGAAGATGGTTGTGTTGATTCTTTAACTCAAACTTTTGATGTAAGTATATTAGATATAAATCTTGCGGACTCTTTAGTAATTTGTCTAGATGAAGAAACTGCACTTAATCCTTTTGGTAATCCTGATTACACATATGATTGGTCAAATGGAATTGGAACAGTATTAAATCCAACTGTAACTGGTGACCAAACAACAGATTATACCGTAACAATTACTGACCCGAATAGTGCTGTTCTATGTGAGGTGGAGAAAGCAGTAAATGTTTTTGTTCCTGAACCAATGGATGATTTTACTACTTCTCCTGAAACAATTGTTTGTGTCAATGATTCAACAATAACATTGAGTGCTTCAAGTGCATTTGCTGAAAGTTATGTTTGGTCTGCTCCACTTGGAAATCAAGTAGGAAATGAAGCATCATATGAAGTTCCAAGTAATGGAGCTCCACAATATTATTACGTGGAAGCAACTGATGCATTTGGTTGTACTACATTGGATAGTGTACTCGCTGGAAGCGCACAAATTATTACAGCTTTAATAGGTAACGATGATCTTTGCTTAGGAGATCAAGCAACAATTACAACTATGACATCTTCAGTAGGAGATTCATTATTTTATGAATGGACTGATGCTGATGGAAATATCATTAGTTTAGATGATTCCTTAAATGTATCGCCAACAGAACTTTCAAGTTATAATTTAAATATATCTAATGAATATGGATGTGAGATTGATAATCTTTTCGATGTCAATGTAGTTGATATGACCAATATGGTAACAGCCGATGCAGCTCCAGATACTATCATTTTAGGTGAGACGACTACACTCGGTGTTAGTGGAGATGAGTTTACTTATCTTTGGAATAATGAAGGTACCTTCCCTGATGGCCCATCATCTGCAGAAATGAGGAATCCAGTTGCGATGCCTACTGAAACTACTCAATATCAAGTTATGGTTACGAATACTGCAAATGGTTGTGCTACTATTGCAACAGTATTAGTTACAGTAATTGATGAATGTGATGAGCCTTATATTTTCTTTCCTAATGCATTTAGTCCAAATGGTGATGGAGAAAATGATGTATTGTATCTGAGAAGTTTATTGGTAGACGAAGCGTATTTTATGATTTACAATCGTTGGGGAGAAAAAGTATTTGAAAGTAATAGTATCAATAATGGTTGGGATGGAACACATAATGGCGAAAAAGTATGTTCCGATGTTTACGGATATTACTTGAGAGCAAAATGTGTCAACGGAAAAGAATACATTAGAAAAGGAAACGTAACTGTTTTAAAATAAAAATTCCTAATAAGGTTTTATTTTAAACTCAAAATAAAAAGGTTCAAATCATTCACTTGGTTTGAACCTTTTTTGTAATTACTCAGCATTAGCTGTACACGAGTCAAGGTCTGACTTGAAAAGTCAGGCTTTGACTTCTATTGATGTTCTTATAAGTCAAAGCCTGACTTTTTAAGTCAGACCTTGACTCGTGTACAGCTAATGCTGAATGGCTTTCTATTTTTATAAATGAAAACATTTTCTAATACCTTCTAAAAAATCCGTATTTTTCGCAAAAATTAAAACTTGCGTTTCGATTAAAAAATGCGAAAACTGTTATTCATATATTTTCTTTTTTTTACCACGACTATTTTTTCCCAAAAAGATAAAATAGAGTTTAAGCTATTTTCATTTGAAGAAGGTCTCAGCCATCGTAATGCATTTAAAATTCAGCAAGACCCTTACGGATACATTTGGGTAGCAACAGTCAATGGACTCAACAAATATGATGGTATTCGTTTTACTCATTTTAGTAATCTTTCCAAAGAAAATTTTATCCCTCAAAATTTTATTTCAGAATTATTAATCACGTCCGATACGATGATTTGGATGGGCGGGGAAAATAATCTGACTGTCCTTAATGGAAGGAACTATGAACATAACAAGATAAATGCAAGTAAAGAAAGTGCCGTTTATAATAAAAATCGTACACCTGGAAGTTTGGTACAAGATGATGATGGAAATATTTGGAATGTCACTTATCAAAAAGGAACTGGAGAATCTTTTTTACAAAAATTAGGAAAAGATAACCGCCTTCAAGACGTGATGAAGTGTGAAGGAAGTGCAACAAAACGAGGAATGATTTGGGCAGATGAACATTTGTTTTTAGCCAATAAAGAAAACGAATTATTAAAAATTGAGAAAGGAGGAAAAGTGGTTCAGCAATTTGATTTTCCTAAAAAAGATAATGAACCAACTTGGGTCGTACAATTACAAATGACTCATGACCAAACCCTCTGGGTGTTATTGGATGATGGACGATTGTATTTTTTACCCAATGGAGAAAAAGTATTTAAAATTTTTAATGTTGAGAAAAAATTATCGAAACAAGGTGTTACCAATACTTTCTTAGTGGAGAAAAATGGAAACCTTTGGATTGGAGGTTTAGGTACTTTATTTTTTATAGAAAAAAGTACAGGAAGAGTTACCGATTATAGTTTGCAAATAAAAGACTTGACGAATAATTATTGCAATATCCGACATTTATTTCAAGATAGGATGGGCGTGATATGGGCAGCGTCGGAGTATGGTGTGATTAAAATTTTGGATTCCGAAAAACTATTCGAAACCTACCTCGCCGAAGGGAGTGAGTTCTGTACCAATGGTTTTTGTAGCATTCGAGGAATTACGGAAGATGGCGAAGGGAATATTTATTTTAGTTATTACAATTCTATTCATGTTTTAAAAAAAGGGGACAATGCACCTCAACCACTTTTTCCTCGAAATGATTATTTCAATTTTCCATTTGGTTTGACCTATTACAAAAATGCGCTGTGGACGGGCAACGGTAGAAAGATAGATTTATTGACACAAGAGATTGATACGGTTTTCAATAAACCTTCGATTGACTTGGGAGTTTGTATTGTTGGGAAAGATGAAAATTTATGGTTTGCCTTTCGAAAATGGCTTTTTATTTATAATCCTGATACGGATAAACTGATTGAATTTGAAGATAAAAATAACCTCATCGACACTTCCAAATTAGATGCAGCCTACCTTTATCAAGGCAAAATCAATAATTACCTTTGGCTATCTACTTTGGAAAATGGTTTATATAAAATAGATCCTAATCAAGGCGCAATTGCACATTATTCTAATGATGCAGATGATAAAGTGAGCTTGCTGAGTAATCGGATAAATGTTACTTACGAAGACGATTCTGGAAATCTTTGGATTGGGACAGCCAACGGATTGAATAAATTAAATATCCAAAATGAAACCATCAGTAGTTTTACAGTTGATAATGGTATGCCCAATAATTTTATCAATGGATTACTTTCCGAAGGAGATACTGCATTATGGCTGAGTACGGATGTTGGATTATCCCGTATGGATATTGTTACAAATAGTTTTGTCAATTTTCAAAAACAAGATGGACTTACTGCAAATGAGTTTAATCGAGTTTCATTTTATCAATCCAAAGATAAAAGGATGTACTTTGGAGGGTTGCGAGGAGTCAATGCATTTTATCCAAATGAGAATTTTTTAAAAGAAAAACAACAAACGGAAGCGAATTTGATTCTTACTTCATTTACAAAATTAGATGGAGTCAACCATAATATTATTACTGAAAAAGTAAACCTTGGAACTGACCAAAAATTTAAACTTACGCATCATGATAAGTTTTTTACTTTTGGTTTTGCTTTAGCCAATTTTAAAAACCCATCAGAAAATTCATATAGCTATATGTTGGAAGGATATGATCGAGACTGGTCAGAACCAACCGCTTCAACTACTGCAAGATTCAATAGCATTCCCGCAGGTAATTATACTTTTCGAGTACGTGCAGCAGCTAATAAAAACAGTTGGAACAAAAAGGAATTGGCAATAAAAGTAAGCGTACAACAAGCTTATTACAAAACAAAGTGGTTTATCATTTTATGCAGTTTGCTAGTTGGAGGATTATTGTTTGCAGCTTATCGATATAGGATATATACATTAAGAGAAAATGAAAAAAAATTGGAAAGAGAGGTGCAATCTCGAACCAACGAATTAGAAAGAGAAAAGAAAAAATCGGATGATTTATTGCTCAATATTCTTCCTGCTGAAACCGCTGAGGAATTGAAACGATTTGGAAAAGCAAAGGCAAAAAGGCATGATGCCGTAACGGTTTTCTTTTCGGATTTTAAAGATTTTACGATACTTTCACAACGGCTTGGCCCCGAACAATTGGTAGCAGAAATTGACCATTGCTTTAAAGCATTTGATCGAATCATTGAGAAATATCAATTGGAAAAAATCAAAACGATTGGTGATGCTTACATGTGTGTGAGCGGTATGCATTTGAAAAATGAAAGGAGTGCCATTCATATGGTTTCCGCAGCTTTGGAGATTCAAGAATTCATGAAAGAATTGGCAAAGGAGAAAAAAGAAAAAGGGCAACCTTACTTTGAAGCAAGGATAGGGATGCACACAGGGCCAGTAGTTGCGGGGATTGTTGGAATAAAAAAATTCGCTTTTGACATCTGGGGTGATACTGTAAATACGGCATCGAGAATGGAACAAAATGGAGTTGAAGGAAAGGTGAATATTTCAGAATCTACCTTCCAATTAATTAAAGATCACTTCCATTGCGAACACCGTGGGAAAGTAAGTGTAAAACATAAAGGGGAAGTGGATATGTATTTTGTCAATGAAAAAAATTAATAAATAATTCAAGTTGTGGATAATTATTGATTAATGATTTTGTGTTCAAAAAATAGTATTGGGATATTGGGTATTGAGAATGGTTCGTAGTCTCAATACTTGATACTCATAGTCTCCTATCAAATTATCCGCAACTTAGGTTAAATATAAAATCAAATTTGGAGTCAGATTCCAAACCTATTTAGAAAATTAAACGTTTCAACTGTACTCTGAAGCTCCAGCTTCGGAGAAAATAAAAAATAATATGCTTCGAAGCTGGAGCCTCGAAGTGCGAAATTAAACAACTATGTCAGAAGTAAGAATTCATCAAAATGTAGCCGTTCTAATTGACGGAAATAATATCGAGTTGAGTTTACATAAAATGATGAAGAAAAAAAACGCCGTCGTAAATTTTGACATCCTCATTCCAAGAATTTTAATGAACCGAGGATTAAGTCGATTGATATATTTTAGAGAAGGATTGAATATTTCAGATAAATTGGCAGAGCGATTACATCGTATGTTTCATGGTTCGGTAGTACCTTGTTATAAATCAGCAGATATTCCATTGACCATTACCGCAACTCAAATTGCAGAGAAAGTAGATACCATAATTATTCTTTCTGGAGATTCTGATTATGTGGAATTGGTAAGGCATTTGAAATCAAGAGGTGTGCGAGTTGAAATTTGTTCCGTAGAGGAAACGACCGCTCAGATTTTAAAAGAAGAAGTGGATCATTATTTCCCAATTACAAAAGAAGATGCTTTTATTTTGAAATAAGTTTTAGTCACGGACTTTCACAGACTTTCTTTTAACGTGTTATTCGAAAGTCTGTAAAAGTCCGTGTTAGTCCGTGGCTAAAAACAAATCCATTGAAATATTATCCGCCAATAACTTCCCTTCTTTTGTCAAAATAAAAGCATCATTTTCCCTTCGCATTTTTCCACTTTGAATATAAACTTCCGCTTTTTTCAAAAAGTGATTTTCCAATTCCCAAGATTTTATTTTTTCCAAATTGCAGCCCCACATCGTACGTAGAGAGGTCATCACATATTCATTGTATTGTTGTTGGATGGTGAGTATTTCTTTTTCAAAAGGAAGTTCATTTTGATCTATTTTTTTCAAATACTTTGCATTATTGGCCACATTCCATTGCCTACTTTTCCCATCAAAAGAATGCGCCGAAGGGCCCACACCCAAGTAGGATTTCCCAAACCAATAATTCGAATTATGACGAGCGTACATTTTGGGTTTTGCAAAATTACTGATCTCGTAATGATCGTATCCATTCGCTTCCATCATCTGCATCAAGGTTTCAAATTGTTGAGCAGATTTTTCTTCATCGACAGGTTGTGCTTTTCCTTTTTTTACGAAATGGTCAAGTGCTGTCCCAGGCTCAACGGTCAAACAATAACAAGACAAATGCGGAATTTTGAAGTCAAATAATTGCTGTACATTCGCTTCCCATTGTGAATGTGAAGTGGTAGGCGAACCATAAATCAAATCCACCGTTAAATTATCAAAACCAATGGATTGTGCATTTTGAATACAACTTTGTGCTTCCGTTGAATTATGCGCACGATTCATAAATTGCAAATCAACTTCTGCAAAAGATTGTACTCCGATACTTAAACGATTGATAGGAGTAGTTTTGAGCATTTGCAATTTTTCAAAAGTAAGGTCGTCAGGGTTGGCTTCGAGAGTGATTTCTGTATCTTTTGAAACGGAATAATTTTGATGAATTTTTTCAAAAAAAAGATTCAACTCTCGTTCATCCAAAAGAGAAGGAGTACCGCCACCAAAGTAAATCGTTTCAATGGTTTTGTTGGCGAGATAATCTTTTTGTAAATCTATTTCTTTTAAAATTGCATCGACCATTTCGTCCTTGTATTTCAAGGAGGTCGAAAAATGGAAGTCGCAATAGTGACAAGCCTGTTTGCAAAAAGGAATATGGATGTAAATTCCGCTCAAAGCCCTAAACCCCTAAAGGTGAATTTTAAAAATGGTGAAAAAATAAAAATATAAGATTACAAAAGTATTAATTTAAATAGAACATATTTTTTTAATTTTTTCGTTTTAGATTTTGATGAATAAAAATAGAATAAAGGATTGGTGCTCTAGAGTCCTTCCAGAACTTAAAGCCTGCCTGCCGGACAGGCAGGTTCTGGAAGGACTAGCTTTGCCAATTTTAATTCTTGGATTATTTTTATATTTTTCAAATAATTCCATTGCACAGGTCAGATATTCCCTACAACTCAAACCATTGAACTCCTCTGACAAGTCCGTTTTAGATAAATTAGAAGTTCCACCTTCAATTTCAGATTCCCTTTCTGTAAAAAATGAATTGTCCAATATTTTACTTCAACTCCATGCTGAAGCTTATTTGGAGGCATCAGTTGATAGTATTTATCAATTTGAAAATACTTTCTATGCGATGATTCATGTGGGGAAAAGATACGAGTGGGCGAGTTTGGAAAATGGAAATGTGGAACCTGCTTTTTTAGAACAAGTGGGATTTAGGGAAAGATTGTATCGAGGAAAAGATTTTTATTATCAAGAGGTTTTAAAGTTGCAAGAGTCGCTATTGAAGTATGCTGAAAATAATGGATACCCATTTGCTGAGGTTAATTTAGAAAATATAAATGTACGAGATGGTAAGATTGCTGCGCAGCTTTTTATGAAAAAAAACAAACTAATTACAATTGATGAAATCGAAATAAAAGGTGATGCAAAAATATCCAGTCGCTACCTCGAAAATTATTTAGGATTTAAAAAAGGAAGCCTTTACAACCAAGAGAAAATTAAAAAAATCAGACAACGGATTCGAGAATTACCATTTGTTCAAGAAGCAAAAGATTTGACAATTACCTTTAAAGGAGACAAAGCCACCATTAATTTATATTTACAAAAAAAGAGAGCAAGCCGATTTGATTTTTTGGTAGGACTGTTGCCTCGTGCTAATGTTACGCCCAATTCAGGGCAAAGAAGTTTTATTCTTACGGGTACATTTAATGCGGATATGTATAATCAATTTGGGGTAGGGGAAAGGATTTATGCGGAGTTCCAACAATTATCACCTGGAACTCAGGAGTTAGATTTACAATTTGCTTATCCTTATATTTTAAACTTTCCTTTTGGAGTTGACTTTAAATTTGATTTGTATAAAAGAGATTCTAGTTACTTGCAAATTGAATCGGATTTTGGAATTCAATATTTGTTGGAAGGTGGAAATTATCTAAAAGCTTTTTGGAATAGTCGAACGACCAATTTGCTCACAATCAATGAACAACAAATTATCGCTTCGCAAAAATTGCCTACTGATTTGGATCTCACCAATTCTGTTTTTGGATTAGAATATAACTTGCAGAAGTTAGATTATCGTTTTAATCCTCGCAAGGGTTGGGGAACGCTTCTTCGGGCAGGGGCAGGTTTTAAGCGAATCAAAGAGAATAATAATATCATCGCTTTGGAGTCTCCTAATCCTGATTTTAGTTTTCAAAGTCTTTATGATTCTTTGACCTTGCGAACTTTTCAATACCAACTGCAAGGGCAAATTGAAAAGTATTTTCCAATTCTTCAAAGGAGTACTTTGATGGCACGAGTTCGATCAGGTTGGATTATTTCTCAACAACCCATTTATCGAAATGAACAATTTAGGATTGGCGGGAATGCATTGTTACGTGGGTTTGATGAAGAGTCTGTTTTTACGACGAACTATGTGATTGGGACATTGGAATATCGTTTGTTGATTGGACAAAATTCTTTCTTTTTTGTTTTTGGAGATTATGGTTATACGGAAGATGTGACGGAGGATACTAAAATTTTTGATACGCCGCTGGGGTTGGGTGGAGGAATGACTTTTGAAACGAAAGTTGGTGTATTTGGAATTAGTTTGGCGATAGGAAAGCAGCAGGGGAATGCTTTTGATTTTAGGAATGTAAAAACGCATTTTGGATATGTGAGTTATTTTTAGCCGCAGATGAACGCTGATTTTTTATGATTGACGAATACCGCGTTATAGAAAATCATAAAAAATCAACGTTCATCTGTGGCTAAATTTATTTCAATGCGAACAATATTTTCAATATTTTGGAATTGATTTTTTTGATATGAAAATATGGAACTTGCGTTGCTCCAAAATTTCTTCTCACTCTCGTTATCGGTTCAATCATACTTCCCAAGAAATCAAACCTGTCTTTTTGTAACACTTCTTTTGCATATTCGATAGCATGCCAAGTCAATAAAACACTTGCTCCACTATTCCTTAAATTAGAATCATCACCTGCCATCAAAAGGTAAGCGGCGTATTCATCCCAAATCAAATAAACGGCAGAGTGGATTTGATTTTTATCATCAACTGCAAAAAACATTTGACGAGCATTATTTTCTTTTAAAGCTTTGTCATAGTTTTTTATGAAATCAAAGGAAAAGGGAATGGGCGTTTTGTTTCGTTCAAAAGTTTTAAGTTGGATGTCGTAAAATTCTTGGAGCGTTCGATCAGAAGTAATTTTTACTATGGATTTTGCTTTTGGGATTTTATTGTTACGATAATCAGTATCTAAATTTGAAAATATTTTTTCCAAATCATCTTCTAAATTTATTGTAAAAGTATATCGAATAGTTGTTTCAAATTTTTCCCAAAATAAAGGAAGTGAATTCGAAATGTTAGGATGGAAGAGATGTTCAAAAAAATCAAACTTCGGTAATTGTTGAATCAATGCACGAGTCAGTTTTTGCTCTTGTTTAAAGTTTCGAAATTTTTTAGGAAAATATGGCCCCCAGTATTTTGTTAAAGTGGGCATTCGTTGCAAAGTGAAGCCATATTTTTTTTGGATAGCAAGAGGCATGGTAGCAGCAATTTCCTCTCCTTTTTTTATCATCAAAATATCCCAGTTTTTTGCTCCACAAACTGCATCCAAATACCAAGACTGAGAAAAAATAGGTAACTCTTTTTCTTTTTTACAAAAATGTTGATATGCCTCTTTATTTGTCATTTTATTTTATTCAAATAACGAAACTATTGAGCGTGTGGGCGATACACGAGTCAAGGTTTGACTTAAAAAGTCAAGCCTTGACTTTTGTTGATGTTCTTATAAGTCAAAGCCTGACTTTTTAAGTCAGACCTTGACTCGTGTATCGCCAATGCTGAATAATTACCAAAAAACAAAGGTAACACTCTGTCGGGAGAGTGTCGTCATAGTTAAATTGTTTTCGAAAGTAAAATAAATTTTTCATTAAATTTATAGTTCAAAAAAACTTAGCTATGAATTTTTTTAAAACAAAAATACTTTTTTTATTAATTTTTTCCTTCGTGGAAATTCATGCGCAAACCCCCTTTCAAATTCAAGGTGGAGTGGTCGATGCTCAAACCCAAGAGCCATTACCTTTTGCGAGTATTGCCAATTTGACCACCGCTTCCAAAGGAGGAACAACCAATGGAGAAGGCATTTTTCAAATCGAAATTACGGAACTACCTACGAATTTAGAATTTAGTTTTATAGGTTATGAATCTCAGAAAATCGAAATCAAAGACCGTTCAACTAAAGATTATATAGTTGCGCTCCGTCCTGCGACTTCGCCACTTCCTGAAGTAGAAGTGAGTGCCAAACGAAAAATTGATACCGTATTCATTAAACCTTACAGCGTAGTAGATTATGTTTTTTTTGAGGGTAAAATAATTCTGCTGGCTCATCGTAACTCCATTAAAAAGTATATATTGATTGCTCTTGATGAAAAAACACAAGAACCAATTGCTGAACTTTCACTAACTGAGTACCGTCCAAAAGGTTTATTGCAACATTGTACAGGCGAAGTATTTTTAATCACAGAGGCGAATGTTTGGGAGATAGCAGTTGATTCTAAAGGGATTTCTTTTGCTCAACAAATATTTCTTGGAGATTTTTATTTAATTGATCATCCATGTGTTTTTGTCAACAAAAATTTTCTTTACTTTGCACGATATTTTTATCAAGGACAGGCATTGAGGTATAATGCCTTTGATCGAAAATTAAATCCATTTCAACAGAATGGAACTGCGCCCATCCCAACTGATTCTCTAGAGAAATATGAATTTCCGTTAATCCAAGATGAAGATAATATTGTTCGACTTATTGAGGAGGTAGGACTGCGTACACCTTGGTCAGGTGACCTCTGGACTCAAAATATTAGTGAAGGTTTATTAACCTTGCGAGAGAGTGATTATCACTTGAAAGGGATTATGAAAATCTTTTATCCCCAATTAAATGCACCTATTTTTCAGAAAGGTGAAGAGATGATGATCTTCAATCATTTTACTTCGGAGCTGCAATTTTATACTGAAAAAGGTGATTCTATTCGAAGCATTCCTATTGATTATCATAAGACTCGAAAATGGAAAAAACAAATATATTTTGACCATATTCAAGAAAAAGCATACACTACTTTTAATACTCGATGGGGTGAAGAAATTCGACAGATTGATTTGGAGAAAGGTACGACGGGAGAAGCATTACCTATTGATTTAGCTTTTATTGAAAAAGCAAAAGTGCGCAATGGGTTTATTTATTTTTTATATAAAAATACGTGGGCAGGAGATCGGATAAGAATTTTGCATCGAATGAAGGTGGAGTGAATCACGAGTCAAGATCTGATTTAAAAAGTAAGGTTTGACTTCTATGTGAAATTCTTAGAAGTCAAGGCTTGACTTGAAAAGTTAAACCTTGACTCGTGAAAACGTTACGGAATATTTACAATTCAAAAAGCAAAAACAAAAGCATGCGGAAAGAAAGAATTATAGGAAGTTATATGGGGCATCAAAAAGGGCCCTTATTGATTGTTTTTGGGGCAATGCATGGAAATGAACCTGCGGGGGTCAAGGCTTTGGAGACGATGTTTAAGATGTTAGAGGTAGAACCGATTACGAATCCTGATTTTGAATTTTGTGGAAAATTAGTGGGACTAGTTGGAAATGTTCGAGCAAGAGAAAAAGGAGTTCGTTATATCAATCGTGATTTGAATCGGCAATGGACTGAGCAAAATATAGCACGGATTCAAAGTAGTCCACTAGCGGAATTGGATGAAGAAGATTTGGAAATTAAAGAATTACTGGAAGAGATACATCATCAAATTAAAACTTACCAACCTGAAAAATTAGTGTTTTTAGATTTGCATACAACGACTGCTTTTGGTGGAATTTTTTCTATTCCACAAGAGAATGAAGAGAGCCTCCGAATTGCTATAGAGTTGCATGCACCCGTTATTCAAGGATTACTCAAAGGGATAAATGGTACAACGTTACATTATTTTACCAATGAAAATTTTGAACCTGATACAGTTGCAGTTACATTCGAGTCAGGACAACATAATGAAGAACTTTCTATCAATCGAGCCATTGCTGCTTTGACAAATTGTATGCGAACGATTGGATGTGTTCAAGAATCTCATGTGGAAAATCGACACGACTCTATTTTGATGGAGTACTCCAAAGGTTTGCCTAAAATTGCAAAACTCATCACTATCCATAGTATTCAACCTGATGACCAATTTCAGATGGTGCCTAACTATAAAAATTTTCAATATGTAAAAAAGGGTGAAGTTTTGGCTTTTGATAAAAATGGAAAAATCGAAGCGGTAGATGATGGATTGATTTTGATGCCATTGTATCAGAAACAAGGTGATGATGGATTCTTTTTGATAAAGACTTTGGAGGCATTTTAATTAGGTTAGTTATACCGAATTTAAAGGGAGATGTCGTATATCTCAGAAAATCTTTTGCCGATACTCTTCGTTAAAAATCCTCGTCATAGCTAGGCTATGCCTGCGTTTTTTGCCTCGATTATCAACAAAATCTTTTTGATATATACGACACCTCCCTTTAAATTCGGTATTATTTACTGATGTTAGGTACAACGAAAAAAACGTCCATAACGTAAAATCACTATGGACGTTTTTTAATTCAAAAATTCAAATTTAGTAAGTATGTTCTTCTGTATCAGAACCAGCTGTATTAGTTGCTGTAATTTTTACTTTATTGGAAGCATTTCCTCCAGTAGAAATTGCTACCTCGAATTTTTTAGTTCGAGTATTAAAAGTAAAATCAGTAATCTTTTTACCGTTGTGGGTAATCGTAATTTGATTTTTATTATCAATATTTTGAATCGTACCTATGATCGTACTTGAACTTGCATTCGGATTAAACGGATTTGCCGCAGGCGTAGAAATCGAAGTAATTGTAATCTTAGGTTTCTGAATTTTAGTTGTAGTTCCTTGGAAACTGACTTTTGTTTTAGCCGTTGTTTTTCCACTAGCATTGGTAGCTTCTATTGAAAAACCATTGTTTCCATCTTTTAATTGAACAGCGGCAACAATATTTCCTGTGTTCTTATCAAAATCAAAATTGGTCATTCTTCCATTCATTTTTAAAACGATCTGTTGTTTACGATCCACATTTTTCACCCTTGCTTTTACCGTAAATCTTTTGCTTCGGGCTGTTGATCCTGCTCTTGAAGGGTTAGTAAATCTAACCGTAGGTTTTGCTAAAACCTTTGGACGATAAGTTACCGTAATTTTATCTTGATCGTTTCCGTCATTATTACTCACTTTAATTTGAATGGTATTTCTACCTTCTTGAAGTGTAATGGGGGATGAAAATTTAGTGCCTCGTAAATTAAAACTATTCGAACGTTTTCCATTTACCAAAAATACAACACCACTTTTCCCTCCTGCATTTTTTATAGTTGCAGATACGGTTGCGTTTGCTTTTTCTGTTGTTGAATTATTAGCAGGGCTATTAATTTTTACAGTAGGCAAAACTTTAGGAGCGTTGTACTTAATCCGTACATTGTCCGAATCACTTCCATCAGGGGTCGTTGCTTTAACCGTAATGGTATTATTTCCTTCTTTTAAATTCACATTAGCAGTCAATGTTTTAGAAGAATTACTGTAAGAAAAATCATTAGAGTTTCTTCCATTGACGGTAAATTTGATGTCGTTTTTACTATTGATATTCAAAACTCTAGCTTTAATCGTTGCTTTTTTGGTATCCGTAGTTGTATTGTTATTAGGTGTCGTAATATCAACTGTTGGTGGATTTTTAGCAATATTGTATTGAATCCGCACATTGTCCGAATCACTTCCGTCAGGAGTAGTTGCTTTAACCGTAATGGTATTATTTCCTTCTTTTAAATTCACATTAGCAGTCAAAGTTTTGGAAGCATTACTGTATGAAAAATCATTAGAGTTTCTTCCATTGACGGTAAATCTGATGTCGTTTTTACTATTAATGTTCAAGATTTTAGCTTTGATCGTTGCTTTTTCACTATCCGTATTTATATTGTTATTAGGACTCGTAATATCAACTGTTGGCGGATTACTTGGGGCATTGTATCGTACTCTTATACTTTCTTCATCTGTTCCATCATTGTTTTTTCCCCAAACAGAAATAGTGTTATTTCCATTTTCTAAATTAAGATTTGCAGTCACTACTCCCGATACTGGACTAAATGAAAAATTGCTAATTGTGTTTCCATTTACCTTAACTCGAATATTTCTTTTTTGGTTAACGTACTTAATTCTTGCATTCAATTTTGCAGTACCATCTGAGGTAGTGCTATTGTCAGATGGCGAATTAATCGTCACTTGTGGTTTATTCGAAGGTGGTGGCGGCGGTGTGTCAGCATCACAATTTTTAGATTCAGAATCTTGATCGCTACCTGCACTATTTACTGCTCGTACTATAATTTCGTTTCGACCATCTACCAAATTTAATGCAGCAGAAAGTACTTTAGTTTTGGTATTAAATGTAAAATCTGACTGAGAACGACCATTCAATCTTAAAGTAATATCTCTCTTTTGTTTTACATTTAAAATGGTTGCTTTAAGCGTAACCTTGCACGTAGAAGTATTTGTGCCAAAAGGATTACTTGAAGCAGTTCCTATTGAAGTAATCGTAACCACAGGTGCATTTTCATTAGTTGGTGATGTAGTAGTGGTTCTTTTTAAAATAACAGTTGCTGCATCTTGAGCATCTCCAGCTAGATTGTAACCTTTGACGATAATCTCATTATTCCCCTCTGATAAATTCAGGTCTGCCGAAAATCGTCCACTTCGAGTATCATAATCAAAAAGACTTCGCTCTCGACCATTGACATAAAATTGAACATCACTTTTGCTGTTCACATTTTCCAAATCTGCTCGAATAGTGATACTACTTTGAGTAGTTTCATAAGGAGAACGTGAAGGTGTTGTTATATTTACTCGTGGATATTTTGCTTTTTCTTTAAAAATAATAACAGTATTATCTTGATCGCTACCTGCACTATTTTGAGCAATGATTTCTATTTCATTTCGACCTTCTCTCAGTTGTGCTGCTCCTGAAAATTGCCTACTCCTACGATCATAATCGAAGTTATTTGTCCTCCTACCATTGACATAAAATTCAATATCATTTTTATTATCCACATATCGAACATTTGCCTTGATAGTCATTCTATCATTCTCAGTTTCTGTATTTGAGTTTCTAGGATTTGTAATATTCACTTGTGGCAAATTTGTATTGTTAGTACCACTTCCCACAACAGGAGGCGTAGAATTATCACCGTAATAAATGATAACTGTTTCTTCATCAAATCCTACATCATTAGTAGCGGTAATGTGGATTTCATTATCACCATATTGAAGCGGGAAAGTAACAATCATATTTCCTCTATTAAAACTAAAACTTGTAGGTTGTCCATTGACGGAGCAAGTGACATCCGCTTTGCTATTCACATATTTTATTTTTGCAGCAACTCTACCTGCAGAACTTCTTGAAATATATGGATTCGTACCAGGACGAGTTACATTGATAATCGGAGGATTTCTCTTTTTCTGATGTGGGTCAATGATCCATTGTAATCCTAAATTGGTATAATGATGAATATCATTGTCTCCCGTTAATACATTGTTATTATCCCAAAGCTCTCCATCCAAATCATCTACTTTTGCAAACGTAGCTTTGTGTCCCACATGCATAGAAAAGCGAGGGGTAAATTGATACCCCAATTCAATTCCTACCGATGGCATAAAAGCAATTTTACCATTACCATTTTCAAAACCATGTGCCTTGGTTTCATAAATACCATCCAAAGTTTCATTTCTCAAAATGGATTTGATACTAGATTTACTATCGTCAACAGAAATTTTTGAATAATCATAAATTCCATTACTATTCGATTGGTCAAGAAGAGTATTATACCAATCCGCATTGATTCCTCCGTAAAGCGAAGCAATAATACCTGTACGCTCACGTAATCGGTTAGCAGTTAAAACTCCTTCCAATCCTAGTTCAAATTGATGTGTTTTATGATTTTGAAAAACATAACCAGGACCAGTAGGTGCTAAATAATTTAAACCTTCGTCGCCTTGTCGTTCGCCATTCAATGCGGTATTATTTTCCAAGCCATTAGATCTCTTGGTATCCAAACCAATAGTTTGAGAATATAACCATCGCCCTCTTGCATCAAATGAAATTGCTGAACCAGGTTGGTAGTACAAGTTTTTTGCTAAGGTCATTCCAAATCCATACCCTTGAAGGGTAGTAGGAACATCACTTTGCTGATAAGCCCAACCACCATTGATACCCAATGTCCACCATCCAGCTTCTCTAGGTGGGAAATGACTTCTTTCGATTTCTTGAGCTGAGACTCCAAAACAGATTAAGGTGAGGAGGAGTATTCCGAAATTTTTAATTAAGCTTTTCATACGCAATTTTTGTAAGAGTAATACAATAAGGTTTTTTTTGGATCTTGGATTAGAGTATTGTGTATTGCGAATATTGTTGTGTGTCTCAATACTCAATACTCATCATCTCACTACATATATTTAATAGACGATTTATTTATGGAAAAATACCAGTTTTTATACCAATTTAAAAATGAGGTAAAATCCAATTTTAAGATTTCAAAGGTCTAGAAATTGTACGATAAATTGGTACTTTTGATCTAAAAATATATAAATAATTGTAATCATAAAAAACTGATTATCAACGACTTATAACTTTTTAAGAAAGATGGTGTATTTTTCACTAGAAGCACTAAAAGAATTAGTTCAATTATGTTAAAAAAATATGTATCAAAGGGTAAGTTTAACTGAATTTTAATGTGAAATTTTTATAATGTTAATGAAAAAATGCTCGAAAAACGCCTTTTCCCAATTATTCCAAAAACACTTTACTTAGAATGATTTTAAAATGAGTTTTTTTACTAATAAAAAACCGTAGCAACTTCATGCTTTGAACCTGAATTTTAATTATATTTGTAGTCTTATCCCTCTCCCAAAGTCCGTTCCATAGAAACACTAGTAAATTCTTAACCTTCAATTAATCAAATTTTAATTTTTGAGAATAATTATCAGGTAAAATAGATGATGGTTTTTGGCTATCTCTTTTAATAAACCCATGAACAAATTTTAGGCAGATGCAACGAACTTTATTTTTAATTTTTGGACTTACCCTCATTCAATTATCCCTTTTTGGACAAGAGTACAGGACTTTTGACGGCTCAGGGAATAATCTTCAAAATACAAGCTGGGGAGCTACTCATACCCAATTAAAGCGAGCTACAACTGTTGCATATTCCGACGGAATTGCAGCTCCTAATGGAACTACTCGACCCAATCCAAGAATTATTTCTAATGGACTTTTTGCTCAGGACTCATTGGTCAATGACCCATTAAATTTAAGTGATTATGTATGGGTATTTGGTCAGTTTATCGATCATGATATTTCACTTACTGGAAATAGTCCACTTGAACCAGCATTTATCAATGTACCAGCAGGCGACCCTTGGTTTGATCCATTTGGTCAAGGAACGGCTTTGATTTTTATGAGTCGGTCGGCAGCAATGAATGGAACAGGTACCAGCATCAATAATCCAAGAGAGCATGCCAATGAAATTACAGGATGGTTGGATGCATCAAATGTATATGGTTCAGATATAAATCGTGCTAATTGGTTACGTACTTTTCAGGATGGAAAAATGAAATTGTCTCTTTCTGATCTGCTACCTTTCAATTCTCATACTGGAAATTATGGAGACCCTGTAGATTTTAGCGCACCTGGGATGGATGATGAAGTTGGAATTTCTAATTATCATTTTGTAGCAGGTGATGTACGTGCAAATGAGAATCCATTGCTTGCGGCATTTCATACTTTATTTGTAAGAGAACATAATCGCCTTTGTGATACCTTGATGATTCAACACCCTAGTTGGAATGATGAACAACTGTATCAACATGCTCGAAAAATAGTAGGTGGACAAATTCAAAATATAGTTTACTCAGAATGGTTGCCTACAATGGGCGTTGACCTTCCTGCATATTCAGCGTATGACCCAGCGGTTGATCCTCGAATTATGAATGTATTTTCTGCTGCTGCATTTCGAATGGGGCATACTTTATTGAATAGTACAATTCTTCGATTGGACAATGATGGTAACGAAATCCCTGCTGGAAATCTTCAATTGCAAGAAGCATTTTTTAATCCTTTATCGATGATTTGGACAGGCGGAGGAATTGATCCTTTGTTCAAAGGAATGGCAACTCAAGTGGAGCAGGATTTGGATTGCAAGGTGATTGATGATGTAAGAAATTTTTTATTTGGCCCTCCAGGAGCAGGTGGTTTGGATTTGGCATCTATCAATATCAATCGAGGTCGAGAGCGTGGGCTTCCTGATTTTAATACGATTCGATCTGATTTTGGATTGACTCCTTATGCTAATTTTTATGAATTAAATCCTGATTCAGCTATTGCTAATTCTATGCAACAATTGTATGGAAATATAAATGATGTGGATGCGTGGGTTGGTATGTTGGCAGAAAACAAAATGCAAGATGCTTTGTTTGGCGAGACCATCATGGAAATCATGAAAGTTCAATTTGGGGCATTACGAGATGGGGATCGGTTTTATTTTGAAAATGATGCTGACTTGTCAACTGCTGAAATTGACGAAATTAAAAATACAAATTTGCATGATATCATTATGAGAAACACGAATATTACTTTGATGCAGCAAAATGTATTTGAAGCAATGCCTCATAATGAAATTTGTAATCCAGCTACTAACAATGAAATTGCGGGATTGATTTTAACTGAATTGAATGAGGAAGTTTCTAATGTTGATTTGAATTTGTCAAATGGAACAACTGGACAGACTTCTAGTTTAGGGAATTTCAGTATTGATGTTACGGCATGTCAAGAGCATACTTTGACTTTAAGTAGAACTGATAATCCTGCCAATGGATTAACCATTTCGGATATTGTAAAAATTCAAAAGCATATTTTATTATTAGATACCCTTGATAATTATCAAATGGTTGCAGCAGATGTGAATCGTTCGCAAGGTGTTTCAACATTTGATATGGTACACATTCGAATGGTGATTTTAGGCTTAGTTCCTGATTTTCCAGATGTCCCGTCATGGTTGTTTTTAGAGGATGATTTTACTTTTGCTGATCCGAATAATCCACTAGCTACACCGCTTCCTAACAATGTATATACATTTTCTTCTGAAGAAGAAATTTTGGATATGAATTTTATGGCTATTAAAATGGGAGACGTTAATAAAAGTGTCTTACCTAATTTAACTTCAGATATAGCCGAGACTCGTAACCAATTCGATGGGACTTTAATTTTAACTGCTGAGGATCAAAAAATCAAAGCAGGTGAGATGGTTGATGTTTATCTCAATCCAAGTGAAGCTATTGGTTTAAATGGGTTTCAATTCACGATGAATTTTGAAAAGAATGGATTACAATTCATTGATTTAGAGTCAGTTATGGCTGAAGATTTCGCTACTAAGCACTTTGCTGTTTTCGATGAGGAAGGTGCTGTAACCGTAGCTTATAATGGTGATTTGTTTTTGGAAAAAAATAATTCATTGTTGCATTTTACTTTCCAAGCATTGGAAGATGGAAGCTTGAGCGATTACTTGTTTTTGAATTCTCGGATCACTCAAGTGGAAGCACTTTCTACTGAAGATAAGGTTTTAGATATTGAATTAAACTTCAATAGTGGAAATGCAAATACATTGTTGAGCGATCAATTTAAATTATATCAAAATCAACCGAATCCGTTTAAGGATGCAACTGAAATTAGTTTTTTCTTACCTGCAGCAAGTGAAGTGGATTTGACCATATTTGATGTTTCAGGAAGAGCGTTAACTACTTTAAATGGAGCATTTGATAAAGGATTGCAGACGATGCAAATTGAAGAAAAACTTTTTGACCAAACAGGTGTTTTTTATTATCAATTAAAAACGGAGTTTGGAATGTTGACGAAAAAGATGGTACGAGTGGAGTAGTGGATTGATTTTATTTTTATAAAAAAAAAGCTGCGTTCGTTTTTTGAAATGGACGCAGCTTTTTTTGTTTTAAGTGGTGTGTCGCTCGCGCCATTGCTCTGCAAAGGTGTGAAGCATTTTACAAACCTCTGGTTGCTATTTTCAGAAAATACGAATCACTATTTATATCTTTTAATTGATGTGACAGCAACCAGAGGTTGATTGAATGCTACACACCATTGCAGAGCAATGGCGCGAGCGGAAGATGGTACGAGTGGAGTAGGGGATTGATTTTGTTTTTATAAAAAAAAGCTGCGTTCGTTTTTAAATGGACGCAGCTTTTTTTGTTTTAAGCGGTGTGATGAATTTTTTCCAAACACCCCTTCACGATTCGATACTGTCCAAATAAATATAAAATCATAATCCACACCGCAGCATTCGACACGGGTGCTTTAAATTTATTCAAAGCAATAATCATATCAGAAAGCATAAAAGCAATTGCACCAGTAACGACTAATTTAAATGCAATATCAGCAACAAAAGTATTCCAATTTAGCGCAGCTAAAACCATCAAAATAATCACACTACTATAAATCAAAACTGGAATTTGCATATCCTTAGCTACATCAGGAATGAGGTAATAATTGAAAGCGAGATAAAAAAACAAGAAAGGAATAACAATCCATTTACGTTTTTGTAAAAAACCTTCTTTAAAAGCAACGATTTTAAAAAAAGCAATTGCATAAAGAATATGTGTAATTAAAAAACTCAATAATCCCATGAGGAAAAAATGCTCCCCATGTGATTTAACAAACATCAACAAGACATCACCTCCCCAACTGAAAAATAAAGCACCAAGAATAAGATTACGAAAAGTAGAAGAATTAGATTTTGTTTGAAGATAAAACCAAAGTGCCAACAATGGGATCAAAAGAGGTTTTGTAAAGAAGGCAAGGTTTTCATCATGAGTATAATTTCCCCAAAGATTAAGTACCGTTACCAAAAGATAAATGAGGATGATTGCAGAATGTGGCATTTTATTTTTTCCCCTAAAATAACAAAAGCGATGCTGTAAATTACAACATCGCTTTTATTATTTTTTAAGAATTACCGTCCAGCGAAGCGTCCGTTTACCGTCAAGTGAAGCAAAATGAACGACCGTCTACCGTCTTTTAAATTCCTAATTTCTTTTTAACCATAGGCATGACATCTTCGCTATCATCCGCAGAAAGAACAAAGTTAAAAAGGCTAGTATCAAAAATCATTGCATAGCCATTTTCTTTACCTACCGCTTTTACTGCAGCATCCACTTTATCTAAAATTGGTTTCAACAAATCTTCTCTTTTTTTAGCGACTTTTTGAATGACCTCTTGTTCAAAGGCTGCAATGGCTTGCTGTTCTTTTCCTAATTTGGCTTCAGCCTCTTTCATTTGTACTTGTGTCAGAGTACCTGATTGAGCTTTCTGCTGGTATGCTTGAACATCTGTTTGCCATTTATTCATTCTGTCTTGCCCCTGCTTGACGAGTTGGTCTCTAAATGTAGCCAATTGAGTATCACCACTTTTTACTTCAGGAATTTGATCTAGTAAGTTACCATAATTCAAATGACCATATTTGTTCTGTGCCGATAGCGGATTGGTTGAACTCATAATTACCACAAAGGCAAACGCTAAAAAGGCAATTTTTCTAATTAATTTCATTTTCAAGTTTTTATAAAAAAAAATTTAATTGTTACGCTAGAGCAAAGGTAAGGTTCCTAAATTTTTTAAACTAATTTTTAACTAAAGATTAATTTCAACAAAAATCAAGTAGAAAATAAAATCTTAAAATGGAATGCTAATTTGTTGATAATCAATGAATTAAGGTAGGTGTGTGGATTTTAACAGTTGTTGCAGTTGTTAAAAAGTGTTAATTCAAATTTGTAATAAGTTGGGATAAAATAATTAGAATTTTATCTTTAGGAAAACTTTGCATTCTTTTATACTGGCTTAAAACACGGAGTTTGTCAAAGAATTAATATTTATAACACAACAAAAATGATACAAGTAGAAAATTTAACCAAATCCTTTTCTCTTTCTCGCCAACAACGAAAAGAACTGGGTACTGATGCCAAATCAATCACAGCTGTAAATGGCATAAGTTTTACTTGCCAACCTGGTAGAATCTATTCCTTACTTGGCCCAAACGGTGCAGGGAAAACCACCACATTAAGGATGATTGCAACCATTCTCAAACCAACAGGTGGAACGATTCGAGTAGCAGGTCATGATGTTGTTGAAGCAGGGGAAAAGGTTCGTTCTTCTATTGGATTTTTGACAGGCTCGACAGGCTTGTATCAAAGATTAACTCCTAATGAGGTTATTAAATATTTTGCAGATCTATATGGCGTAGATAAAATTACTTTCGAACAAAGAAAGGATGAACTCTATACTCTATTAGATATGCACGATTTTGCAAAAAAGAGAATAGGGCAACTCTCTACAGGGATGAAACAAAAAGTATCTATCACTAGAACAATGATTCATAATCCTGATGTAGTTATTTTTGATGAACCTACTTCTGGTTTGGATGTAATTACGGCAGAGAATATTATTAACTTAATTCGTCAATGTAAAGTGGATGGAAAAACTGTAATTTTTTCTTCTCACATTATGACTGAGGTAGATTTGCTATGTGATGATTTAGCAATCATTCATAAAGGAAATTTAATTCATTCTTCTACTATGCAAGAGTTTAGAGATCAGATGAAAAGTGATAGTTTAACACAGGAATTTATTCGTATTGTCAATGACTCAGGGGTAACTGTTAATTCGTAAATAGTTTGAGTTTTATTCGAAGACAAAAACATCAAACCAATTTATATGAAAAAACCTCACTTCCAAATTAATGGAAGTGAGGTTTTTTTATTTTGAAATGAAATCCTAAGATTAGTATCCTGGGATGTTCAATGATTTCAAAGTTTCGAAGTCCATTTGACCAACTGGTAAGTTGTTATCTCTTTGGTACTTCATCAAAGCAGCTTTAGTTCTGCTTCCTAAAACGTTATCTACTGGTCCTGGATCGTACCCTCTTTCGCTTAAAGCTCGTTGTACAGATCTTACTAACTCAACAGTAACATTTTGGTTACAAACTACTTCTCTCCACTCTGTGAAACCACCTTCTTTTACTAATCTTCTCTTAGTAACAGTTGTGAATTCAGCAGGAACTTCAACAGTTCTTGTTTGAGCAGGAGTTTTTAATACTCTCTTAGAAACTGTTTGGTATTCAGCAGGAATCTCAACAGATCTAGTTTGAGCAGGAGAACTAACAACTCTCTTAGTTACAGTTTTGTAAGCAGCAGGAGTAGTTTCCTCACGAGTAGTCGCAGGAGTTACTAATCTTGATTTAGTTACAGTACCATATTCAGCAGGAATCTCAATTTCTCTTGAAGAAGCAGGAGTCTTAACAATTCTCTTAGAAACTGTTTTGTAAACAGCAGGAATAGTTTCCTCACGAGTAGTCGCAGGAGTTACCATTCTTGTTTTTGTTACTGTACCAAACTCAGCAGGAATCTCAATTGATCGAGTAGTTGCAGGAGTCTTAACAATTTTCTTAGAAACTGTTTTGTAAACAGCAGGAATAGTTTCCTCACGAGTAGTCGCAGGAGTTACCATTCTTGTTTTTGTTACAGTACCAGTTTCACCTGGAATCTCAATTGTTCTAGTTGAAGCAGGAGTTTTAACAATTCTTCTAGAAACTGTTTTGTAAACAGCAGGAATAGTTTCTTCACGAGTAGTCGCAGGAGTTTTTAATACAGTTTTAGTTACTGTACCAAATTCAGCAGGAATTTCAACAACTCTCTCTTGTGGAGGAGTCTTCATTACTCTTGAAGTTCTAGTTGCATATTTAGCAGGAATTTGAACCTCTTTAGTACATCCAGAGTTAGGAACTCCAGAACCATCACATCCAACGTTTACACGCTTAGTAACAGTTTTGTATTCAGCAGGAACCTCAACTAAACACCATACTTGACAATCGTTAGGATCAGCAGAAAGACAGTTTCTGTCTGCTCTTTTCTTTACCCATTTTGTACTAGCTGGACGAGTTTCGATTCTTTCAGTTACGTTTTCGTAACGTGGAGGAATAGTTTCGATACGAGTAGAAGCAGCTTCCGATTCGTATTGCTCAGAAACAGTTTCGTAAGTCGCAGGAATCACCTCGATACGAGTAGAAGCAGCTTTAGTTTCTACAGTTTCAGTAGTTGTTCCGTATTCAGCAGGAACTGGAATTAACCGAGTTTTAGCTGGCTCAACTTCAACAGTTTCAGTAACTGTTTCATAAGTTGCAGGAATAACTTCCATTCTAGTAGAAGGCGCTTTAGTCTCTACAGTTTCTGTGTAAGTTTCATATTGAGCAGGAACTGGGATTAACCGAGTTTTTGCTGGAGCAACTTCAACAGTTTCAGATTCAGTACCGTACTCAGCAGGAATTACTTCCATTCTTGAAGCAGCAGCTTTGGCTACAACTGATTCAGTTACAGTTTCGTAAGCAGCAGGAATTACTTCAGTTCGAGTAGAGGCAGCTTTAGTTTCTACAGTTTCAGTAGTTGTTTCGTATTGATCAGCGATCAAACATTTAGCATAACATTTACCAGCTTCACCGTTAGGTGGCATATCAGTACCTGGTTGTGCTAAAACAACAAAACCGCAAAGCATGAAGGCTACAGATAGAATTAAGTTCAATCTTTTCATAATTGAGTTGAATTGGTTTTGATTAATAAAAATTAGGTGGTTATTTAATTAATAACAAATAATAAATTATAATATGGAAAACTTGCTATGTCACATTGTTAATTTGACCGCAAATTTAATGTATATTATCTGGATAACATAAATAATGCTTAGTAATTATTTTTGGTTGAATTCCGTGGTCAGAGGCATCTGACATCGGCAACACTTTCCCATTCTTGTATAGAATTTTTATCTCGTCTTTTTTTGTACTGTAGGCACTATTCGACTCTTTACCTGTAAAAACGAGGAAGTTAGATTTCTCAGAACGATCTTCGGGTAGGTTGTTCTGTACCTTCAGACGCATTTGTTTGATATAGTCACTATCAAATGGTTCATTTTGCAACTTTATTTTAAATAACTTTCGCTCAATGATACTTTTTGATAAAAATGACAACACATAATCATCGTGAGAACTCCAATTTTTCAATGCAGCTAAAATGTCAATATCATCCAATGCAGCATATTTTTCCAATAATTCATCTCGATTTTTCTTAAAATCTTTTCGAGAAAAATTATTGTATAAAAAATATCTCAACGCATCAGAACCTTCTAGGTGAACTCCTTCTTGAGCCAAATCTTTTGCTCGTTCTAGAGTTCTAATTAACATTTGTTCTGCTGACAAGACTGTTTTGTGCAAGTAAACTTGCCAATACATTAACCTTCGGGAAATCAAAAATTTTTCTATGGAGTAAATGCCTTTTTCCTCAACAACTAATTCATTGTTTTTGACCGTCAACATTTTAATGATGCGGTCGTATCCGATCACCCCTTCCGATACACCTGTAAAAAAGCTATCTCGGTTGAGGTAATCCATACGGTCCATGTCGAGTTGACTACTGACTAATTGATGCAAAAACTTTTTTGGATATTTATTTTGAAATATCTGAATGGCGATTTCTAATTTTCCTTTAAAAACCTTATTGAGTTTTTGCATAAAAAGTTCTGACAACTCTTCGTGGTGAACATTAACTAATGTGTGTTCCAAGGCGTGAGAGAATGGTGCATGACCAATGTCATGCAGTAAAATTGCGATAAGTACACCACGAGCTTCTTTTCGAGAAATCTCGACATCTTTTGATCTAAGTGTTTCTATTGCTTGGGTCATTAAGTGCATAGCACCTAGAGCATGGTGGAATCGTGTGTGTAAAGCACCAGGATACACATAATGGGACAATCCCAATTGTGAAATCCTTCTCAGCCTTTGATAGTATGGATGTTCGATGAGGTCAAATATTATTCCATGTGGAATACTGATAAATCCGTAGACGGGATCGTTGAATATTTTTTTCTTATTCATGAATGGTTGATACGTTGCCGATTGAATGTTGTTCGTTTTTGGTTGGGCAACGAAATTCAAAGATAAAACAATCTATTTTTCTATTAAAATAGAATTATTCTTTTTGAAAAAAATATCTTACGAATCCTTAACGTTTCTATTATTCGTACCACATTTACTCCTATTTCAAAATTTCAAAGAATCTTTTTTCTTCGATAAAAGTACTAACTAGATGGGATAGCATTCGAAAGGGTTGCGTCCTATTTTTTAGGGAAGTATCTTTTTGTCAAATTTGAGGGGATGAACCGCTTGATTGGTAAGACATTAATTTTTTTATAATGTTTACAAATTACATTTATTACCTATTCATGGGGAATTTTTCGTTTTTTTGTGGAAAATTAAGCCGCCATCTTAATTTTTTTAATCAATATCATATATATAAGGTATACCTTCTACACTTTAAATTTTTTATTTCAAACCACACCCGATTTAAGACGGGGCTAAAACCAAAAGATAGATATGGAAAAAATTAAAATCCTATGGGCAGATGATGAAATTGATTTGTTGAAACCACAAATCATGTTTTTGGAAAGAAAAGATTATGAAGTGATTGCAGTTACCAATGGGCATGATGCATTGGAAGAGTGTGAAGCTAATAATGATATTGATGTTGTTTTTTTAGATGAAAGTATGCCAGGGTTGACAGGGCTGGAAACTTTATCTAGAATTAAAGAAACAAATCCTCACCTCCCCATAGTGATGATTACTAAGAATGAGGCTGAAAATGTAATGGAGGAAGCACTCGGTGCTCAAATAACAGACTACCTTATCAAACCTGTCAATCCTAATCAGATTTTATTGACTTTGAAAAAAATCATTGATAAAAAAGATTTGGTGAGTGAAAGAACCAATTCCGATTATCAAAGAGAGTTTCGTCAAATTTCGATGGATATCAATAGTGGTTTGAATTTCGAAGAATGGGTAGATGTTTATCGAAAGATAATTAATTGGGAATTAAAATTAGATGCTTCCACTTCTGCACAAATGGGAGAAATTCTTCAAATGCAAAAGACAGAGGCGAATGCTGAATTCTCAAAATATGTTGAGAAAAAGTATATTAGTTGGGTAGGGGATGAGTCAGATAATAGTCCAATCATGTCAAGTAACTTGATGCGAAATAAAGTTTTTCCAAAACTTAAAAAGGATCAACCTACGATTATGTTGTTACTTGATAATCTTCGTTATGATCAATGGAAAATTTTAGAACCTCTTTTTACGGAGTTTTTTAGAGTAGAGGAAGAAGATTATTTTTATAGCATTTTACCTACCTCAACTCAGTACTCTCGAAATTCAATTTTTGCAGGAATGATGCCAGCGGATATTCAAAAGCATTATCCAGACTGGTGGTTAAATGATAATGAGAAAGGTGGGAAAAATATGCATGAGCATGATTTGTTAAATGAACAAGTGAGTCGTGTGATGCGTAATGCTATCAAAACAGATTATGTAAAAGTTACCAATGTCAGAAAAGCGAAGCAAGTTCAAGACAATATTTTGAATTACTTGAATAATGATTTATCTGTAATTGTGTACAATTTTATTGATATGTTGTCTCATGCAAGAACGGAGATGGAGGTGTTAAAAGAATTGGCTGGTGATGAAAAAGCATATCGTTCATTGACTCGATCTTGGTTTGAAAATTCATTGCTTTGGGATGCATTGCAGACAGCAGCGGAAAGAGGTTGTCAATTGATAGTCACTACAGATCACGGGACAATTCGAGTGCATTCTCCATCGAAAGTGGTTGGAGATAAAGAGACTACAACAAATTTAAGATATAAAGTAGGTCGAAATTTAAGATATGAAAAGCGAGATGTTTTGGAGGTTCGAGATCCTAAGGATGCTTTGCTACCAAGG
>CAKZSH010000152.1 GCA_937918905.1 uncultured Saprospiraceae bacterium | reverse complement strand
TAAAATATCTACAATTCCAGAATATTTAGAAAGGAGATACAGTCCCTTTACTCGAAAATATGTTTCAATCATTTTAATTATTTCTTCTATCATTGTGGATATCTCTGCTGGTTTATTTGCTGGAGTATTGATTCTACAAATCTTCTTTCCAAATCTGCAGCATTAGGTGGAACATTTCGATCTATAATAACAGGAAATGTGTTTGAGGCATTTGATGAATCTACTGCATTTTATATGTCGATTATTCCAATTGGTTTATTGACAATTGCGTTGTTAATGTTAAATAAAATGTTTAAATAAAAACAAGATTTTGCTTAATGATAAAAACACCTGATCAAATATTTGGAGATCTATTCGAGGCAGTTCAATTAGGAGAAGTCTTTGAGGATAGTAAAACATTTGTAGATTTAATTCCTTTATTTTCTCCTGAAAAAATAATAGCTGATTTTCAGAATGAAAAAAATAATGAAGGGTTTGATTTAGAAAAATTTGTTTGGAAAAACTTTAAATCTCAAACTTTAGCTGCTTCTGATTTTGAAAGCGATACGAGTATAACATTGTCTGCACATATTTCTAATTTATGGAAAAATCTAACTAGAGAAAAAGATGAAGCTATTGCTGGAAGTAGTTTGATTCCATTACCATATCCATACATTGCTCCAGGTGGGCGATTCAAAGAAATTTATTATTGGGATAGTTATTTTACGATGTTAGGATTAGCAGAAGATGGTCAAATCGAGATGATTGAAAACATGGTGAAAAATTTCGCCTACCTCATAGAAACGATTGGTCATATTCCAAATGGTAATCGCTCTTACTTTGTATCACGATCACAACCTCCATTCTTTTCTTTGATGGTTGACCTTCTAGCCCAATTAAAAGGTAACGCAATACTGATTACTTATCTTCCTTTTTTAGAAAAAGAATATGAATTTTGGATGAGTCCTGATTCGAATCGTTCGATTCAACTAGGAGCGTCTTCGTTAAATAGATATTTTGATAACAAAGACTTTCCTAGGGAAGAGTCTTATGCAGAGGATGTAAAACTGGATGGAACTTTTCCTCAACCGATGTTACACTTGAGAGCGGCTTGCGAGTCAGGTTGGGATTTTAGTTCTCGATGGTTAGCGGATCAAAAAACACTTTCGCAAATAAGAACGGCTGATATTTTACCTGTGGATCTGAATTGTTTGTTATATCATTTAGAAGAAACGATCTATCGAATTTATCAACTTTCAGGAAATGAACAAAAGGCAGATGAATATTTTAAATTGGCCAATCAACGAGCAGAATTAATTAATACCATTTTTTATAAAAATTCCATAGGTACATTCGTGGATGTCATAAAAGGCGAAGGGCAATCTTCTCAAATAACATTGGCTATGATGTATCCGTTGTTTTTTAAACTAGCGACTCAAGAACAATCGGATAGTATTGCTACAATAATCAAAGAACAATTTCTTCAAGAAGGCGGTCTTCCAACAACACTTTTACAAACAGGACAACAATGGGATTTTCCAAATGGTTGGGCACCTCTCCAATGGATTGCAGTCAAAGGATTGGATAATTATGGACATCAAGACTTAGCGAAAGAAATCGCTAAACGTTGGTGCCATCTCAATGAAAAAGTATTTCAAAATACTGGAAAAATGATGGAGAAATATAATGTTGTAGATTTGACTTTAGATGCAGGCGGGGGGGAGTATGATGTACAAGAAGGCTTTGGTTGGAGTAATGGTGTTTACTTGGCAATGCAAGCGTTTTTAAAGAATTAAGGATTCAAAATTATGGATTATGGATTTCGAAAAACTTTGATTCCAACCAAATCTTTAAATCATCGATTAGGTGAGATTTTTAGTTACACTTGAAAAAATGAAGAAGATTTTTTTTCAAATATAAAAATGTGAATATAGAGCAGCTTAATATATTTAATTCAAGTTGCGGATAATTTGATTTGAGATTGTGGGTATTAAGTATTGGGACTGCAAACCATTCTCAATACCCAATACACATCATCCCAATACAATTTTTTAAATACAAAATCATCAATCAAATTTATCCGCAACTTGAGTTATTTAAAAGAATTATGAGGAAATTCTTAATTGTTTACCCTATGTTTACCCTCATAAAAATAAAAATGTGTAACTTTCTGATTAACAGTAAGTTACACACTATTGAGTGACCTCGGCAGGGTTCGAACCTGCAACCTTCGGAGCCGAAATCCGAAATTCTATCCAGTTGAACTACGAGGCCTATTTTACTGAAGAATTAAAAATGAATAATTAACTCAAGTTGTGGATAAATTTGATTGATGATTTTGTATTTAAAAAATTGTATTGGGATGATGTGTATTAGATATTGAGAATGGTTTGTAGTCCCAATACTTAATACCCACAATCTCAAATCAAATTATCCGCAAGTTGAATTAATTAATAATTTCTTCAAATTCGGAATGCAAATTTAAGTATTGCAATGAAACTAACAAAGGAATAGAAGATAAAGTTTCAATTCAATTTGGAATAAAAAACGGGAACAAAGAAGTACTTTGTTCCCTGTGGATGAAAAATCATTTCATTGGATAGATTAAAATTTCATCCCTATCATGAGGTTTAAATTCCATAAAAAAAACGGGCATTAAAATGCTAGCCCGTTTCTACATTCTTGAGAATGTATAACTCATCTAGTACTCTGTGTATAGTGTTTTTATTATTTATTTTCAGTTCCAGCAACAGCTGTTTTTCCTTCCTTTGAGCCTTGAGACTGAACAACGAGATCAGTAATAGAACTAAATCCATTTGTCAATGTAACAAAGTAGATACCATTTTGAGGAAGATTGATATTGAGATTATTGATTCCCATTTTCATAGATACATTTCTTCTATCTTTTTCATGTCCTTCAGTATCAGTAACTAATAATTGGAAAATACCCGCATTATCAACAAAGTAATTAAAAAGGATTTGATCTTTTTGATTTTTAATATTCATTGTTTCAAGATGACACATCCCAATGGAAACATAAACAACTTGTGGAGAGGAAAGTAAAGTTTGCGTACCTCTTTTCCTTTTAATAATGTAATGATTATTTCCAAGACCTGGCAAATTATCGTAAAATGAAATTTGTCTATCAGCATAGTCAGAAGAATTAACTTCTCCGATTTCTTGAAATTGTTTACCATCTCTACTTCTTAAAACCTTGAAAGTTTCGCTAGAATTGATATGCTTAGATTGCCAAAGTAATTCTACTCCAGTCGTTCTAAATCTTGTGTCAAAGTATTTTAATTCTTTATCCAGTAAAGGAACTTTTTTAAATGAATTGATACATTTTCCATAGGCATCATACTCGCAAGACACATTGGCCAATGCTGGTTGATACAATTGGATAGATTCATCTAAAACATTTGGGCATGAAGTGCGGTTTTGACTAAAAGCATTTGTTGCAAATAGAAATACCAATAGCAATGCTAATGTGAAATGAGTGCTTTTCATAATTATGGCGCTTGTTGATGTTAAAAAATAGTATGTTGTTTAATCCAATTAATTGGACTTATGATTAGCGAAAAGAATTAAATAATTTGAACCATTATGCTTGTTCTTTTTCCCTCTAAAAAACTCAAAAAATAGTTCCGTAACTAGGCTATGCAACGATTTTTTGAATTCTTTAGAGAAAAAAATTACGGCGCATTCTGGCTCAACTTATTTAATTCTTTTCACTTATGTCATGGAATTATAGCTCAACTCATTGCATTAAATGTTTGGAAAAGCAATGTATTATGCCATAATAGCATTCAAGAAGTTTACAAACGTAAACCCTTTTGAATAAAGTTTAGTGGATTCTTAAAGTAATTAGGTTGTTTTAAAAAGATAGGTTAGCTAGGAAAGAAAGTGTTTTTCATAGTATAACCATAGTATTTTGTCGTATGTTAAAATAACAAATATTATGCCGATTTATTATTTATGGAGAGTAAAAAGCATAATTTTTTTACAAAACAAATACATTTGCAATGTAAGTTAAAATGAATTTAAAATCCACTTTTGATTACCTTTGTTTCGAAAAAATTAGATTTTTTAGGAATAAACGCCCCAAAGGCTAATGAAATTTGAGACTCTAGAAGATTTTTGTGGTTTACAATCAATATTAAATTTTTTAGGTCCAAGACGGTGAACTTTGCTTTAAAAAATCAATAATATTCGAAAAAACGTTTAAGCTTTACCATCCAACGTAAGACGATTTTTTCAACCTTTGTTTCGCACTTACAACTAATTATGTACAATCACTTACTATCAAGAATTTAAAATATAAATAAAATATGGCTCGGCGACCTGAAGTATTAGAAGAGGATAAAAAACGAAAAATGAATGGTGAAAGTCTTCGTGAAGCGATGAAGATTTTTGAATTTGTAAGACCATATCGCTGGTCATTGATAGGAGGTTTAGTTTTGTTATTCGTAAGTAGTATGGTGTTTATGCTATTTCCATTTTTGATTGGAAAAATGATGGATATTGCTAGTGGGAAGCCTTTTTTTAATTTTTCCTTAAATGATATTTTTTGGTTAATGTTCGGAGTGTTGGCTGCTCAAGGGATAGTCTCTTATTTTCGAGTTTTGTTATTTGCTCGGCTGAGTGAACAAGGTATTGCTGATTTAAGAGTGGCTTTGTATGAAAAATTGGTTTCACTCCCCATTACATTTTATGAAAAAAATAGAGTAGGGGAATTGATGAGTCGATTGACTGCTGATGTTGAAAGATTATACAATGCTTTTTCAATTACCATTGCTGAGTTTTTACGACAAATTTTATTGCTTGTAGTTGGATTGTTATTTCTTGGAATTTATACTCCAAAACTTGCATTAGTAATGTTATTAACTTTTCCAGTTGCAGTTATTTGTGGTTTGTTTTTCGGGCGTTGGATACGAGGATTATCCAAAGAACGACAACAAGCCTTGGCAGATACCAATATTATTTTGAGTGAAACCATGCAATCTATAAGCGTGGTTAAAGGATTTTCCAATGAACTTTTCGAAACCATTCGGTATGGGCGAACCAACGATAAAATGGTAAAAATTGCTTTGAAGTTTGCAAGTGGTCGAGCCATATTTTCAACCTTTATTGTAACGGTACTTTTTGGAGCATTGATTTTTGTGATTTGGAAAGGAGCAATGTTAATTCAAAGCGGCGAAATGACCGCAGGAGAGTTGGTGATGTTTACATTTGTTACTGCAATAATTGGAGGCTCGATAGCGGGGCTTGGAAATTTTTATACTGAGTTACTAGGAGCAATGGGAGCTACCGAAAGGGTTCGAGAAATCCTTGCTATGGAAAGTGAGGTTGATCCTCATGATCCTGCTATTGCAAATAAATACCAGCGATTTACAGGTAATATTGAATATAATAATGTACATTTTCATTATCCAACTCGTGAAGATATTGAGGTGATGAAAGGGATTTCTTTTAAAATTAGTGCAGGTCAAAAAGTAGCATTGGTTGGGCCAAGTGGTTCTGGAAAATCTACTATTCTACAGTTACTACTTCGATTTTATGATATCCAAAGTGGGGATATTAAAGTGGATGGGAAAAGTATTTTCGATTATAATATTTCTGCATTTCGAAAGAATTTTGCTATCGTTCCACAAGAGGTCATCTTGTTTGGAGGAACGATTAGAGAAAATATTTCTTATGGAAAACCAACTGCTACGGAGGAAGAAATTATAGAAGCTGCAAAGCAATCGAATTCATGGGAATTTATTCAAAATTTCCCTGATCAATTAGATACGGTAGTAGGAGAGCGAGGAATCAAACTTTCGGGAGGACAACGTCAACGGATTGCAATAGCTAGAGGTATTTTAAAAGACCCTGCAATTCTATTGTTAGATGAAGCCACTTCATCACTTGATGCAGAATCTGAAAAAGTGGTGCAAGATGCATTGAATAAATTGATGGAAGGGAGAACTTCAATTATTATCGCACACCGTTTAGCAACAGTTCGTGAAGTGGATTGTATCTATGTAATTGATAATGGAAAAATTATTGAACAAGGGACTCACCAAGAACTTTCTGCAATTGAAAATGGCGCGTATTCAGGATTGGCAAAACTACAATTTGAATCGATTTAAAAAAATGAAACTAATCTCAAATGATAGAAATCCCTACTCCATACGGTGGTCGTAATCGAATAAAACTTACTCCAATACAATACTTTTTGGGCTTTCTTGGAATGGCCTTTTTCATTGGTTGTTTATTTCTTTATGGATTTGAATTTAAGCACCTCAGCAATACCTTTGAAGGTAAAAGTTTGGTGATTCGGTCATTGATTGCTGGAGCAATAATAGGGACTGTCATAGCTTATTTTTTTGCTAGAAAACTTACCGATACTTTAGATCAATTTAAGATGTACACTTTTTTTGTAATACTATCTATTGTTTTTGCACCGCTATTTGGAAGCCTTTCTAATCGTTGGTTGACCTCCTCCCCAAAAGAAAAAGTAGAAGTTGAATTAGAAACTCAAGAGGCTTATATCAAAAGTCGTTTTGGAAATGTAAGAAGTAAAAGAGATGGAATTTTTCTGTTTTTTTATAAGGATAAAAAATTGGAGAGGGTAAAAACAAAACGTACTCTTTTTCCTGATTCTAAAAAAGGAGATTTTGTAACAATAAATTTACAAAAAGGATTTTGGGGGTACGATGTATTTTATGAGGATTAGGAATTATTTATCTTTTTTTCTAATTGAATCAGTAATTTTTGTCTTTTAGATAAATATATTTTTTTCGCATTTTCAAAATCATCAGTTTTATTTGAGTCTGAAACAAATTTAATAATAACACCAACTAATATAAAAAAACCAAAAAATAAAAACATTGGAAACATTGGATTTGGTTTTGAAAAATTACTACTTGGATGACTATCTCGCATTATCTCAAAAACGGGATTGGAATGAATATCATTTTGCATTGAGTTAATAGAGCTCAACCAAAAAATAATAAACATTACTGTAACAATAAACCCCATGATTCCAAGAATATTATTCTTCTCATCTGGTAAGGAGCTTACTCCATTTTTACCATAAATTTTGTATTTAGATTTCTGATTCTCCCAATCACGATCCAATCTTGCAATTCTTTTTTCTATTAACATCTGTTCAGAATTGTCAATCAAAGTTTCTGTATTTTCTTTAATCTCATCTAAGACTTCAGTAAACATAACATTCCCAGACTTCTTTATCGTCAAAGAACTTTTACAAAAAGTACAAGTGAAAAATTTAATTTTAGGATTGATGTCGAGATTTGCACCGCAGTTGTTGCATTTTAGGGAGGTGATTTCCATTGAGTATATTTTGTTTTGTTGAATTTTGATGTTTCTAAAATACTTAAATTCATTTTACATTTTCCAAAAATCTCTATTAAAACCTTAAAATAATCGAAGAATTACTCATTTTTACAACTTCAACTTAATAAAAATTAAAAATGCCTGAATTACCCGAAGTCAATACTTTCCAACAATACTTTAACAAAACATCTTTAAAACAAAAGATCCATGCTGTCCAAGTGCATGATGGAAAAATCATTCGCAATGTGGATGAAGATACTTTTGTAGAAAAAATTACCAACCGTAAATTTGTCAGTTCCTATCGAAGAGGTAAATATTTATTTGGAAAAATGGACGACGGAAATCATGTACTATTTCATTTTGGAATGACTGGCGATTTTAAATACTACGAAGATGAAATGGATCAACCTAAACACGAACGTTTTGTTTTTATTTTTAAAAATGGCTATCGATTAGGGTTTGATTGTCCAAGGAAATTTGCTCGAATTTTATATTTAGAAGATTTAGAAAAATACATTGAAGAGGTTGGACTAGGGGAGGATGCATTAGTAATTTCTGAGGAGGATTTTTTGAAAAAAATGGAAGGAAAAAAAGCTTCAATAAAAGGTTTTTTGCTCAATCAAAAAATTATTGCTGGTGTTGGAAATTTATATGCTGACGAGATTTGCTACCAAACGAAAATTCACCCTGCCTCAAAAATTAATGCTTTGAAACCTCGTCATAAAAAAGCGATTTACAAAACCATGAAGGACATTCTCACAACTGCTGTAAATAGAACTGCTTATTATAAAGACTATCCTGATAATTGGTTTTTTCAATGGAGAGTAGAAGGGAAGAAAGCTCCAAAAGGAAAAGGCACCGTCAAGATATCAAAGGTGGCAGGAAGGACAACTTATTATTTTGAACATTATCAAAAGTTGTATGATTGAAATAATTTTTTTCAACCTTATTTGACCGTTACTAAATATTTTTGTAACCTAGTTTCTCAATCTTTCTTAACCATTTATTTCTAAATTCCTCTTTGGACAATCTTAAAGGGCCAATTATAGTTGTTCTAACTTTTTTTATTCCAACAAAATTCATGGTTAATTTTTTCATAGCATGTGTACTTGGATTTCGATTAATCCATTTGTAATACCAAGCGGGTTGATCAAGTGTACAAATAATTCTTGCGGTTTTCCCTGTTAAAAATTTATCCCACCAAACGGAATCTTCTCTTTTCTTAAAAGCGAATCCAGGTAAAAAAACTCGATCAATGAATCCTTTCATAATGGCTGGAACAGATCCCCACCACACAGGATAAATCCAAACTAAATGTTCTGCCCATTTTATTAGTTCTTGAGCCTTGAGCAAATCTGGTTCTAGTTCTGTTCGTTTTCGATAACCAAATTGAAGGTTTGGATTAAATTCTAATTCTCTGATATTAATTTCTTTAACTTCAGCATTAGAATTTTTTACTCCTTTTTTATAAGCATCAGAAAGCCCAAAGTTGAAACTTTCTTTATCTGGGTGCCCATTAATTATAAGTATCTTCATTGATGGTAAGTTTTTCTTTTGAAAGGGTGACAATTATTTATCCAACCAATTTTTAAAATTTCCAACTCGTTCTCGACTCACAATAACTTCCGAAGCAGGTACTGGCTGTAGTTCTAATTTTAATCGACTATTGAAATAAGTATTGATTTTTTTGATGGAAGAAAGTTTAGTAATAAACTTACGGTTGATTCTAAAAAATGAATCAGGGTCGATACATCCTTCCAATTGATCCAAGGTGTAATCTAAAATATGTCGCTTGCCATTGTTGTTTTGAGCACAAACTATTTTGTCCTCTGAATAAAAATAGGCGATGTTTCCAATAGGGATGTAAGAGAATTGTTGGCCCGTTTTTACTAAAAATCTTTCCTTGTATTTCTTCTGTTGAATATTTTGTAAAAGCTGTGTTATGACAGATTGGTCATAGGTTTGCGGTTTTTCAAAAACCTTTTCAAATTTCGCCATGGCAGATACCAATTCCTCATTATCAATGGGTTTAAGCAAATAATCAACACTATTTACTTTAAATGCCTTGAGAGTATATTGATCGTAAGCAGTTGTGAAAATTACAGGAGCTGTAATTTTTGTTTGTTGAAAAATATCAAAACTCAAACCATCTGCCAATTGAATATCCATAAAAATTAAATCAGGATGCTCAAAAGTATCCAACCATTTTACTGCAGCTTCAACACTATCAATCACTTCAATTATTTCTGCTCGAGGAGTACAGTTTTTAATCAATTTAGAAAGCCTTAGTGCGGCTGGGCGTTCATCTTCGATAATTAATGTTCTCATATATTTTTTACTTTTTCCAAGATTTCACTATCTAATTTAATATGTTCTACTAAAGGAAGTGCTACCAGAAATGAATTAGAAGTAATAATCACATCAACTTCTTTGTCGGTAAAAAATTGGTAACGATTTTTGATGTTTTGCAAACCGACCTTGGTGGAGGAAGAAACATGATTCTTTTTTTGCAAGTTGTTTTTTACAATTAATTTTTCCTTCTCAATAAATACATCAATGGCCAATGGTTTGTGCGTAGATATAATGTTATGTTTGATTGAATTTTCAAATAATATTTGCAACGAAAGGGGAACAATTTTTCTTCTATAATATTCATTAGGAATATCAATTTTGATATTAATGTTTTCTCCAAATCTTTCTTTGAGTAAAAAAACATAGGCATTTAAAAATTCCAATTCTTCGCCTATGGAAATAATTTTTTTATCTTTTATTTCTAAAATATATCGATATACTTTTGAAAGTTTTTGAACAAAATTAACTGCCTTATCAGGATCTTCTGGAATAAGATAAATCAAGGTATTTAAACTATTAAAAAGAAAATGAGGATTAACTTGATTCTTCAATCCTTCTAATTGACTTTGAATATTTTCTCTTTGCAGTTGTTCTTTTTCTCTAATTGATTTTTGAAGTTTTGTGTAAAAAGTCATTCCTTCATAGATGGCCCAAATCAGAAAAATGGACATAAAACTTCCCACCATTTCTGGAAGCTTTGCTTTTTCAACTTGGTTATGCCATTGCGAAATAGTATCAGCAAACAAATAATGAAGTATTCCTCCAATGGTTACTTTTATAAAAAAGTAGCCAATAAACATTAAAATCAGTTGGAGAAAAATTCGTTTTACAACATCCTCAGATTTTGGAAACTTATTTAACATTAAAGCCAATACCTGTCTGAATATAACCCAAAAGGTGAGGGTGTATATTAAACCAATCGTAAAGCATTGATTGAAAAAACCAACTGTATCTTCGGAAAATAATTTTGGAAACATTATTACATTGATAAAAAATGCAATGATGGGTGCTCCAATTAGTATGAGCCAATAATCATTAAATCCGACTGTTTTCCTTACAAAATTCATAATTTAAATATACGTAATTAGTTGCCTTTTGATGCTAATACCGAATTAATTGGGAGGTGTTGTATATATGGAAATGGATTTTAAGAATCTAAAAGAAAGGATGAACTAAAATTAAAACGTGGTTCATCCTTCGAAAAACTATTTTTTATAAAACTGAAAATCCTCTGGGGCTGTTACTCCATTAGATATTTGTAATTTGAATGTTTTGACTTTTTATTTCAAGTACATTCTGATGAGTTGTAGAATTTATAGGATGAATTGTTGGATAACGGATGGTGGATTGGTTGATTGATGAATTAGTTATAATTGTGATCGAGTATATTTTGCTCTGTGTCCGTCGGATGTATATCCGACTCTCTCAATCGAAAGTCTTTTTTCCCTTTTTCAAAAATTATTCACCCTGTTTTTAGTAGATAACTTTAAAATGCAATAGCTTCATACATCCAATTAGCAAGTGCTTGTCTGTTGTCTTTAAGGAAGCGTACTTGGTCATCGGCATTTCTAATATTTCCTAACTCAATGTAGACCGATTTCCCTTTGGTTTCACGAAGCATGTGTAAATCTCTCGCTTTTATCGTTCCATGATATTGTCCATTCTTTCGATACTTTTTATATTTCGAAGCTAATTTTTGCTTTATCTTTTTAGCTAATTTAAAACTAGGATTGCTGTTAGGGTAGTGGTAAAAAAAGACATCTGCTCTTTGACCTTTGGCCCTTGAATCGATATGCAAAATTAGAGTAGTTTGGTCTTCATCCTTAACACCTATTTTTTTATATTTTTCAAAAAGAAAATTAATGGCGTTTGACCGTTGAAAAAGTCTTTGTTTTTGAGATCGAGG
>CAKZSH010000151.1 GCA_937918905.1 uncultured Saprospiraceae bacterium | reverse complement strand
GGCAATCCTAAAATATGCTTTGATACAATATTTAACTGCACCTCAGAAGTTCCACCTTCGATTGAATTACCTTTTGATCTTAAAAAAGATCTTGACAACTGTTCCTCCCAATCCAATCCTTCGAATCCTCCAATTGCCAATAATAATTCTAATCTTGATTTATTTAATTCCGTACCATAATATTTAAAAAATGAAGAAGCTGCACCAAGAGATTGACCTGCTTTAAATTCATCCATAGCACGCAGTAAAGTAATGTCAAATGCCGCTTTATTGATCGACCATTTTGCCACATCAGCTCTTGTAAATGAGTCAGCTAGTTTTCCATCTTTTAAACCAATAGATTCGATTGCAGTTTCATGTAGAGGTTTCATCGAAGACGAATTTCCCATGCTACTAATCATTTCTCTTTCATGCGTCAAAAGATATTTTGCAATCGTCCAACCACGATTTAATTCACCTAGTAAATTTTTCTTAGGTACTTTTACATTATCCATAAAAGTTTCACAGAAAGGAGATTTACCACTTATCAATTTTATCGGTTGTGTGGAGACACCTTCTGATTTCATATCAAAAAGTAGGAAACTAATTCCTCCTTGTTTTTGCTCAAAGTCAGTTCGCACCAAGCAAAAAATCCAATCTGCTTTATCTGCATATGAAGTCCAAACTTTTTGACCATTCACAACAAAGTGGTCGCCTTTGTCCTCGGCTTTAGTTTGAAGACTAGCCAAGTCGGAACCTGCATTAGGTTCGCTATAACCTTGGCACCATCTGATTTCGCCAGCTACAATTTTGGTAAGGTGTTCTTTCTTTTGTTCCTCCGTTCCAAATTTTAATAAGGCAGGTCCTAACATTGATATTCCAAAACTAAATAATGGCACTCGACAACCCAGTCTTTTCATTTCAGCTAAAAGAATTTTATTCTCTGCCTTGCTCAATCCTCCACCGCCATATTCTTTTGGCCAATGTGGAACAATCCAATTTTTAGCTTTCATCACCTCAAACCATTTCTTCTGATCTTCACTTTTATAAACTGTATTTCTACCGCCCCAAAAATAATCACTATCATCATTTAAAGGTAGCCGCATACTTGCAGGACAATTTTCCTCTAACCAAGCTGCGGTCTCTTTTTTGAATTTTTCCAAGTGAGCAAGAGTTGCGTTATCTAATGTTTCCATATTTAATTTTTATGATTTTCAAATTGAACTCAATATATTTCATCCTTTTCACTTAGTAATTAAACTAGGGTAATATCTTGGAATCAAAATCAAAATAGCAATCAAAATCAAAATTTATCCAATGGTGAATCACAAATCGTGTTTTGATTTTGATTGACATTTTGATTTAACAATCTGTCGTGCATCTGTAATTTGAAAGAAATAAAATCCAATACTTATGTTTAAATTTACATAATGTGAATTTTTAAAAAGATTAAATGAAAAAAGATCAAACTTGTAAAACGCCTCGATGGCGAATGCTTAAAAGTCAATTGAATAATATTTCCTCTGCTGAGTTTGCGATAGCAAGTAAGGCTATGGATAGTGTAATTATTGATGTACGAACTGAAAAGGAATTCATTTTTGGACATATCCCTAATGCCATTAACATAGATTACATGTCTGATGATTTTTGGGATAAAATTGAATTATTGGATGCGTCTAAAAAATACTTTATTTATTGTAGATCAGGAAGGAGAAGTATTCGAGTGTGTACTTTGATGCGAAACGGAGGGTTTGATAATGGGAAGGTTTTCAATCTGGATTTAGGATTTAAAGATTGGTTGGAAGTTTATCCAAGTGAGGTAGTCAGACCATTATAGGTTAATAAAGAAAATGAGTTGACAAAATTTGAATTAAGAATTAATTGATTTCCCCTTTTATTTGCAAACATAATTTGGATTAATTCAAAATAAAATTTTTGTTTTTGTTTTATAGGAAAATATGAACCTTTTTTCATATGTTGCAATAAATTAAATCTTAGCCTTATGAAAGTCGAACAAATTTATACAGGTTGCCTTGCACAAGGAGCGTACTATATTGAGAGCAATGGAGAAGCTGCGATCATTGATCCATTGAGAGAAACAGAACCTTACCTTGCAAAAGCAAAGGCAAATAATGTAAAAATAAAATATATTTTTGAGACTCATTTTCATGCGGATTTTGTTTCAGGACATTTAGATCTTGCAAAGAAAACGGGTGCAAAAATCATCTACGGCCCCAAAGCAGAAACCGCCTATAAAAAACATCTTGCAAAGGATGGTGAAGTTTTTAAAATAGGAAAAGTGTCTATCACCGTTTTACATACTCCAGGTCACACTCCAGAAAGTACCACCTATCTTTTAAAGGATGAGAAAAAGAAACCACATTCGATATTTACAGGCGACACTTTATTTATAGGTGATGTTGGTCGTCCTGATTTGGCGCAGAAAAGTGGGAAATTGACTAAGGAAGATTTGGCAGGATGGTTATTTGATAGTTTAAGAAAAAAAATAATGCCATTGCCTGATGATGTGATTGTGTATCCAGCACATGGAGCTGGTTCTGCTTGTGGTAAGAATATGAGTTCCGAAACTTGGGACACTTTAGGTAATCAGAAAAAAACGAATTACGCACTTCGTGCAAATATGACGAAGAAAGAATTTATAAAAGAAGTTACGGAAGGTTTGATGCCGCCACCTAATTATTTTTCCAAAAATGCTAAGCTGAATAAAACAGGTTACGAAAGTATCGACACCATCATGAAGAGAGGTGTAAAATCTCTTTCGCCTCGTGCTTTCGAATTGGTAGCAAATGAAATGGATGCATTGGTTTTGGATGTACGGGATAAAAAAGATTTTGTAAAAGGGTTCATTCCAAATTCAATTTTCATTGGTTTGGATGGAAGTTTTGCACCTTGGGTAGGAGCATTAATTCCAGATTTAAAACAACCGATTTTGATCGTTGCACCAAGAGGTAGAAACAAGGAAACAGTTAAACGTTTGGCGCGAGTAGGTTATGATAATTCTATTGGATATTTAAAAGGAGGATTTGAAGCTTGGAAAAAAGATAAACGTGAAGTGGATAAAATAGAAACGATTAGCGTTAAAACTTTTGCAAAAAAATATTCTAAAAAAATCAACGTTTTAGACGTTCGTAAGCCAGGAGAATTTGAAGCAGAATATGTGGAGACTGCTCAAAATTTTGCATTAGATACGATCAATAGCAACATGAGTGAAATTTCCAAAAAGAAAAAATACTATCTGCATTGTAGAAGCGGATATCGTTCTACTGTTGCAGCTTCCATTTTAAAAGCAAGAGGATTTGAAAAACTGATAAATGTTCAAGGTTTATTTACAGACATTTCAGCTTCAAAAATCCCAACGACAAACTTTGTTTGTCCAACTACATTTAAAAAATAAATAAACACAAGGCTTTTTCTTTTTTTAGGAAAAGCCTTTTTTTGTAGAAATCGAAAAATCAACTTTAATGAAATACGGATTTGTAATTGACAACCGAAAATGTATTGGCTGTCATGCTTGTACCACCGCTTGTAAATCAGAACATCAAGTTCCTGTTGGAGTGAATCGGACATGGGTAAAGCAAGTTGAAAAAGGCGAGTTTCCAAATACTCGAAGACTGTTTTCAGTTATGCGTTGCAATCATTGTACGGATGCCCCATGTGTAGATATTTGTCCTACCGAAGCATTATATTTTCGAAAAGATGGAATTGTAGATTTTGATAAAGACCGTTGTATCGGTTGCAAATCATGTATGCAGGCCTGCCCGTATGATGCACTTTATATTGACCCAGAGACACATACTGCTGCAAAATGTAATTATTGTGCACACCGTGTAGATGTTGGGCTGGAGCCTGCTTGTGTCAATGTTTGCCCAGAGGAAGCAATTATCTCAGGAGATATGGATGATCCTAATTCACAAATTACAACATTACTTTCCCGGCAACAAGTTAAAGTCAGAAAACCCGAAAAAGGAACCGTTCCAAATCTATTTTATATTGATGCGGATGATGCTTCCCTCAATCCAACTGCGACGGAAAGAAAGGATGATTATTTTTGGAGTAGCCAATCCATGGGTGTTGGGCATTTTGCAAAAGAAGCAGAGAAGATGGCATTCTCCAATGGAGATTTGGTTCATGCATTGATGCAATCAGAAGCACAGTTACCTGCTCCAAATGAAGGCTCGAAATCTGTTGATGTTTTGATGGGAAAAGAAGCTCGAAGAATTTACGATGTTGCAGATAAAGGAGTTTTATGGGGATGGGAAGTTTCAGCTTATGTGTGGACCAAGGCGATTGCAGCGGGAGCATTTTTAGTTCCATTCTTAGCATGGGCATTTGGATTTGCAGAAGTTAATCCTGTAGCCAATGGGTTAGGACTTGGATTAGGTGTTCTCTTTTTAGCGATAACTGGAATTTTATTGGTGATGGATTTAGATCGACCTGATCGTTTTTTAAATGTATTATTGAGACCGCAATGGGGGTCATGGTTAGTGAAAGGAGGTTATGCTATTACGATTTATGGAGGACTACTCACATTGTTGGGAGCTGCTGCATGGTTTGATTGGGCAACCATTTTTACACCAGTCATGTGGATCACCGCAATTACCGCAGTTGTCGTTGCAATTTATACCGCCTTTCTTTTTGCTCAAGCCAAAGGACGAGATTTTTGGCAAAGCCCAACTTTAGCGATACATATGTTAGTGCATAGTCTTTTGGCAGGAGCAGCTATTTTCGGAATACTTTCTTTGTTTGTTGAAAATGGAAATAACTGGTTGCCATTTTTAAAAAATGTATTGTTGGTAGGATTAGTTGTAAATCTTTTTACGATGCTAATGGAATTAACAATGACGCATCCGACAGAGGATGCCAAACGAACGGTGGACATGATTTTAAAGGGACGATATAAAAATAAGTTCTGGTTAGGAGTTTTGATTTTAGGAAATGTAATTCCATTGTTAGTATTATTTTTAGGAGGAGGTAGTGCAATGATTTTAGCAATTGCAGGAGCGATGGTTTTATTGGGCATTTGGTTTACAGAAGATATTTGGGTGGAAGCACCACAAAGAATTCCCCTATCGTAAAACCAAATTCCAAAAAATGGAATATGATTTTTGGGAAATATTGAAACAAGATTTAGAGACAGAATTGAAAATATAAAAAATGAGCAGACACAAACCATCACTAATTGAACGAATTGCGGAAAAGATTGGACTCATCCAAAATCTTCACCAAGAAGAAGATGCACCTTTGCCAAGTTTGACTGAACCAGGGCAACTTACGAATTTTCCCCCACCTGAAAAATGGGATGATTGGGTAGAATATGAAGCGACCGAACATCCTAAAAAAGTCAAAAAACACTATTCGATAGTACCAACGACTTGCTTTAATTGTGAGAGTGCATGTGGTCTTACTGCCTATGTAGATAAGGAAACAAATGAAGTTCGAAAATTTGAAGGTAACCCATATCACCCAGGAAGTCGAGGACGAAATTGTGCTAAAGGCCCTGCTACGATAAATCAAATAACTGATCCAGATCGAATTTTATATCCCTTAAAAAGAGTCGGAAAAAGAGGGGAAGGAAAATGGGAGAGAACTACTTGGGAGGAAGTGCTTGATGATATTGCAGGCCGTATGCGAAAAGCGATTTTAGAGGATCGTCACAATCAAATCGCTTATCATGTAGGTCGTCCAGGACATGAAGGATATGCCAACCGAGTGATTCAAACATGGGGAGTCGATGGGCATAATTCACATACAAATATTTGTTCTTCAGGAGCACGATTTGGTTATAATGTGTGGTACGGATATGATCGACCATCTCCAGATCATGCCAATGCAAAATTTATTTTATTGATTTCTGCGCATTTGGAAAGTGGTCATTATTTTAACCCTCATGCGCAACGAATTATCGAGGCAAAAATGAAAGGGGCAAAATTAGCGACGATGGATCCTCGATTATCCAATACGGCAAGTATGTCTGATTATTGGATGCCTACTTATCCAGGATCAGAAGCTGCGGTACTTTTGGCAATGGCTAGAATTATTTTAGAAGAAGGTTTGTACAATCGACCATTTTTAGAGAACTGGACTAATTGGGAAACCTACTTAGAAAAACGCCATCCTAACACTCCTTTTACATTTGAAAATTATATTGAAAAAATGAAAGGAGAGTACGATGAATACACTCCTGAATTTGCAGAAAAAGAAAGTGGTGTTCCAGCAGCTACGATTCGAGAAGTGGCGATTAAAATAGGAGAGGCGGGCGAAAAATTTGCAACCCATAATTGGAGAAGTGCAGCAAGTGGAAACCTAGGTGGATGGTGTGTTTCAAGATGTCTTCATTTCCTAAATGTATTGACTGGAAGTGTGGGGACAGTAGGTGGAACTTCGCCAAATAGTTGGAATAAATTTAAACCAAAATTTCACACTACACCTCCTGGACAAAAATTTTGGAACAACATTCATTTCCCAGATGAATATCCTTTGGCGATGTTTGAAATGAGTTTTTTATTGCCTCATTTTTTGAAAGAAGGTCGAGGGAAAATGGATGTTTATTTTTCAAGAGTATTTAATCCAGTTTGGACTTATCCTGATGGTTTTACATGGATGGAACAATACATGGATGAAGAAAAATTTGGACTCCATATCGCAATGACACCTACTTGGAATGAGACTGCATTCTTTGCGGATTATGTTTTACCAATGGGGCATGCATCAGAGCGACATGACTTAAATAGCTATGCTACTCACTCTGGAATGTGGATTGCATTCCGACAACCTGTTCTTCGTGAAGCTGCTCGTCGAGCGGGAAAAAATGTAAACTTTACTTACGAAGCCAATCCTGGAGAAGTCTGGGAAGAAGATGAATTTTGGATTGAACTAAGTTGGCGAATGGATCCTGATGGAAGTTTAGGTATTCGAAAACATTTTCTTTCTCCTTATCGGGAAGGTGAAAAAATTACTATCGATGAGTACTACCAATATATTTTTGAAAATACAAAAGGACTAACTGCTGCTGCGCAAAAAGAAGGTATGACAGAATTGGATTACATGCGAAAATATGGAGCCTTTGAAGTAGAAAAACACAGTTATAAAAAGCATGAATACACACTTTCAGAAGAGGACTTGAATGGAGCAACGGTCGATGAAAAATCCAAAGTGATTTCTAAGGATGGAAAAGATATTGGTGTTATGGTTAATGGAAAACCACATGTAGGATTTCCAACGCCTTCTCGAAAAAATGAATTTTACTCGCAAACCATGGCGGATTGGAAATGGGAAGAGTACGCTATTCCTACTTATATCAAAAGCCATATTCATGAAGATGAACTGGATAAGGAAAAAGGAGAATATGTTTTAGTGCCTACTTTTAGACTACCAGTTTTGATTCACTCTCGTTCTGCCAATGCGAAATGGTTGACTGAAATTGCAAATCGAAATCCAATTTGGATGCACCCACAAGAGGCTCAACGTTTTGGATTTAAAACAGGAGATTTGGTTCGATTGAATACGGATATCGGATATTTTATTGATAAGGTTTGGGTGACACAAGGAATGAAACCTGGAGTGATTGCTTGTTCGCATCACTTGGGGCGATGGCGTAGAAAACAAGATCAAGGAAATCGTTGGGGAACGAATACCGTGAAGATTGAAGATGATGGTAAAGGAGGTTATAAAATGCAAACGATAGACGGTATTCGTCCTTTTGAAAGTGAGGATAAGGATAGTAAAAGAATTTTTTGGAGAGATGGTGGAGTACATCAAAATATTACTCATGCTGTCCACCCTGACCCTATTTCGGGAATGCATTGTTGGCATCAGAGAGTAAAAATTGAGCGACCTCATGCTGATGATAAATATGGAGACATTTTCGTTGATACGAATAAATCACATGAAGTATTTAAAGAGTGGTTGGCAAAAACAAGGCCTGCTCCTGGACCTGATGGATTGCGAAGGCCGTACTGGTTTAAGCGTCCTTTGAAGCCTGATAAAAAAGCTTATTATCTTCAAAATATGGATGAGAATGGAAGGGTGAGGAAAGAGTTGGATTAGGTGTCTTTGAAGAAGGGAAAAGGGGAAGACGGATTTACGATTTGAGAAGTTTTTTCGAATAATGGTGAACACGATAGTTCGTCAAACTTCTCAAATCGTAAATCCGTCTTCCCCTTTTCCCTTCTTCCCACCCCCTTCTTCAAAATTTTATTAAACAAACGTAACCATTTCTTTTTCCAAATGCGGTAACTCATTGAAACTCAATAAATTAAATTGATTTTTTGAGAAAAGAAAACTTGTAAAAGAAGTGTTACGAACAGAAAAGTTCATATTAGAAACCATTCGTTCATCTTGAATATTTAATGCTTCTGCTGTGATTGCTGATATGGTTCCACCTGATGAAAATGCAGCAATCGTTTCTCCTTTCCCTGTATTTTCCAAAATAGTTACTAATCCTCCTTTTACTGCAGCTCTAAATTCTGCCCAACTTTGTACATCAGGAACGACAATATTTCCAAGTGACCATTCATCCATAAAATATTGAAAAGTTAGCAGAGAATTTCGTTTCATCAATTTCGGATTCTCCTCTATTTCAGCATACCATTTTTTGATTTGAGGATTGGTTTTTAAAAGTTCAGGTAAGTATTTTCGCATTGCGCCTGGGCCACGATGTTCCCGAAGTCCTTCTACTGAAATTGGATTTGGAAGTGTTTTGTTATTTTTTTTATAAATATTAGAAACGATTTCAAAAGTTTGTTTTTGTCGTTCGAGTGGACCGACAAAAATCTTATCAAATTGATAGTTTTTTTCAACTAAATATTCACCTAGGATTGCAGATTGTTCTTCTCCTTTAGGAGAAAGTTGGTCATAGTTTGCAGCACCATAAGATGCTTGTGCATGACGGAAAAAATATAGTTTACTCATTAATTGATTTTGATATTTTGAAATTGGTGTGTGGTTACACGGAGTTGCACAGAGGATGCACAGAGTTTCACAGAGCAATATTTTGAAGAAAAACTCTGTGAAACTCTAAGTCTACTCTGCGTAACTCCGTGTAACTTTTCTCACAATCTCTCCTTAAAATAATTTTTCAATTCGATTTTTTTGAATTGCCTGCCATGCCATCAAACAAAACAATTGTGTTGCTTGATTTAAATTTGCAAAACGTTCATCAGAAGTCAATCCTTTATCATATCGATAATAAATTTGTTGAACGATAACAGCAAGTTTGAATAAACCATATGCATAATAAAAAACTAAATTATTGATCGGTCGTCCACTTTTTTTTGCATAAGCCTCAACTATTTCAGTCCGCCCTGGATTACCAAGCATAGCAGTAGGAGAAGGCCATTGTTTAGTAATGACATCTGCATCTGTAGCCATTGTCCAATAAGAAATAGAAGTTCCTAAATCCATCAATGGATCACCAAGTGTACACATTTCCCAATCTAAAACTGCACGTACCTGCTTCCAAGTATCATCTGCAAATACAATGTTATCATATTTGAAATCATTATGAATCAAGCTATGTTGGTATTCTTTTGGTTGATTATCCTGAAGCCATTTAATGACTTTATGGGCCTCAGGAATTTCTTCTGTCGCAGCTTTTAAGTATTGTTTTCCCCAGTTGGTAACTTGACGTTCCACATATCCATCAGGTCTTCCCAGGTCTTCCAATCCAATTGATTTGTAATCAACTTGATGTAATTCAACAAAAGTATCCAACCAACTATCTGAGATAATTGGAAATTCTTCTGGGGAAATTTGTCTCTTTCTCGCTTCCTTTGGAGAGAGAATAATTCCTTCTATTTTTTCCATCACATAAAAAGATGCTCCTATGATATCAGCATCTTCTGTATAGGCATATACTTTTGGGATTTTTGTAAATGCATTGTTAAGTTTCGAAAGCACCTTGTACTCTCGACCCATATCATGACCACGTTTTATCGCACCTACTGGCGGACGACGTAAAACATATTCTTTATTTTCTAATTGTAAAAGATAGGTAAGATTCGAAAATCCAGTAGAGAATTGAGAGACTTCCCAATCGCAATTTACATTTTCGATGAGGTTATGTTTTTGAAGAAAAGCCTTTAAGTTAGCTTCGTTTAATTCTTCTCCTTTACGAACATTTTGAGCCATGATTTTATTTTTTGATTTGGGATATTTAGTAACGGTCAAATAATTCCGTCCAAATCAGGAACTTATTATTTGACCGTTACTTATTATTAGGAATTAGGATTTTTTAAAAATTTCGAATCTCAATACCCAATACTCATATCTCATTACCCTTTATTAAAATGAACCACCATTAGCATGTAAGGTATGACCATTGATAAAGCCTGCTTCTTTGGATGCTAAAAACATATATGCGTATCCCATATCTTCAACCGTACCGATT
>CAKZSH010000150.1 GCA_937918905.1 uncultured Saprospiraceae bacterium | reverse complement strand
GGAATGATGACTTATGGCAACAAAACTGGGGCATTTCAATTGAAGCGTATGAAAGATTGTCACAATTATGCAGAAGCCAAGTCATTATATGAAGGGATGAGTTGGCCTAATATGAAAATTGTGCTAACTGGAATGGGAAGAGTAGCAGGTGGTGCTGCACAGGTTTTAAAAGATATGGACGTTCAACAAGTCTCTCCTGAAGACTTTTTGGAAAATGAATTTGAAGGTGCGGTTTTTACACAATTGGATTGTAAGGATTATGCAGTTCATAAAGATGGGCAACTATTCGACTTAAATGATTTTTTCCAAAACCCTCAAAATTACGAGTCGATTTTTACACCTTATATATATGCAAGTGATTTGATGATAAATGGAATTTATTGGGATAATAATGCGCCTGCTTTTTTTACAAAAGAACAAATGCGAGAGGATGATTTTAGAATCAAAGTCATTGCTGATGTTACTTGCGATATTGCCCCTGTGTCTTCTATTCCTTCTACGCTCAAAGCTTCTACGATTGCCAATCCTGTTTTTGGATATGATCCTGTGGCGGAGGCGGAGGCTTTTCCCTATCAAGATGGTGTGATTGATATGATGACTATTGATAATTTACCGAATGAAATGCCAAGAGATGCTTCGGAGGCTTTTGGAAAACAATTCATTGAACATATTTTTCAGGAGTTGATTTCGCAAAAGGAAGGTGGGGTGATTGAACGGGGAACGGTTGCGGAGAAAGGTGATTTAGGGAAGCATTTTGAGTATTTGAGGGATTATGTGAATTCTTGATAATCGAATGGTGATATTTTTAGCCGCAGATGAACGCTGATTTTTTATGATTTTTCTATAACGCGTTATTCGACTATCATAAAAAATCAGCGTTCATCTGCGGCTAAAAATATCAATCATCCAACTCTTCGACTTCCACATCCCTCAATGAATCCTGCGTAACATTCCTTTTTACAAAAGAACACCAAGGACAAGTCTTTTCCCCACAACCTTCATAAAATTCATGATTCATAATTTTTTGATAAGACGTTTTGATAAAGCCTCTTACCAAATTCACATCCTCAGAATTAAAAACTAATTTTTTAGTCAAAAACTCTCCACGACTATTCGGGTCGAGATAAGAAATCTCAGCCGAACGAACTTGCAAAGGACTCTTCTTTTGGAACTCTTCAAAAAGAATTTTATAAAAAATTAACTGTCGCCAGTAATTTCCACCCTCAGGTTTTTTAGGAGTAGGTGGACGCATTTTGGAATCATTATGACTGCCCGTTTTATAATCGACGATGTGTAGGATATTATTTGGATAAAAATCTAAACGGTCAATGATGCCTGTGAGTGGCACACCGTCCATCTCAATATTTCTTACCACAAATTCCGTTTGAGCCTCTTTGACCCAATTGGAAATATGATGATTGTAGTAGGCCGTCAAATTCTCATGGCCCATTTCCATTCTACGTTCGTATTCTTTTTTGGTAAAATAACCACGCTGCCGAGCCATTTCTTCCTCAAAGAATTTTAGAAATAATTTAGCTGTTGGAAATTCTTTTTCAGCACCTTCTTCTTTTTTATTTTTTGAAGAAATCATTTTATTAAACAACCTTTCCAAAGCGTAATGCATTGCTGTTCCATAAGCAGCAGCCTCTGAAGAAGTCGTCGGAATCCTTAATATTTTTTCATAATAAAAACTCAACGGACATCTCAAGAATTGATTTAAACTAGAAATGCTCATGGTAAAAGTGGACAAGAGTTCATCAATACGCGCCTTGTCAGCTTCGGGAACTCTTGGAACTTCCGTTTCTTCCAACATCAAAATCTGAGCATCCAAAAGCGAAGATTTCGACAACTCTTTTTCTTCAATAGCAGTAGGAGTCGTAGCCGTTATTTCATCAATGAAAATCGCATGTTGAATCGCTTTTCCTTTTTGATCTTTTTGGCTAAATGAAATATGTAAATGTTCTTTTGCCCGAGTCATCGCCACATAAAATAATCGTCGCTTGGCTTCCAACGCATCTTCTTCCCCTGAAAATGTCAAGGTATCAGGAAATGGAAAACGGTAAGAACTCCGACTCCCCGAAGATTCCCAATTATCTTTTACCGCATCAATGATAAATACTTTTTGAAATTCTAAACCTTTGGAACTATGTGCTGTCATCAAGTTCACCCCATCATCTGTAACCACCGTTTTATTCACTCCTAGAGAAATACGATTTTCATCCATGTTTTTTAAAATATCCAACAACCGATGAAGCGATATTTTTGGATTTCGATCCGTTTCTGTTTTTACAAATTCTAAAAAAGTAGACAGCACTTGCACTTGCCATTCTTTGTCAGGCTGCGCCAAAATATTTTTTAACAAACCACTTCGATTCACAATCCGCTCCACCAAAGTAACTAAAGTCAAATTACCATAATCACCAATTAGTTGATTCAATAATTTTGAAAAACTCAAAACGGATTTTGTGTTTTCTAAATCTAACCGATATATTTTTTGAGTATCACCAATCAAATCTCGCCACATTGATTTCTTCTCTTGCTTAGCGATATAAAAACTCAGCTTCGCTAAATCTTGCGTCTCGATATTTAAAAAATCAAAGTGCATAATTTTAAATAGCAAATGCTCTCCGCTGTATGGTCGATTGTACTCTTGAAAAATATAATCTAACAACAATCGTAGATTTTGAATCATTGGTTGTTCCAAAATATTGACGCTACGACGAGTGTTGTATGGAATTTCTTTTTTCTCTAAAAGGTCAATGATATTTCGGCTTTGTTTATGCTTTGCATAGATGATAGCGACTTCATTAAGCGGAAAACCTTCTTTGCGCAACTGTTCCAATTGCTCAACAATATCTGCATCCTCATGCGCTCGATTAGGATAGGCAACAATTTGAGGATGAATTTTACTTCTTGCAAATGTTTTGTTTTTTGCTTTTAAAGTTTTCTCCAAACCATCCAAAACAGAGACTGCCCGATGGTCGTTTTTATCAATCAATGCTTTTGAACTGTCAAGAATCTTTTGCGATGAACGGTAATTTTCTTTCAACATCACCAAGGTCAAATCCTCTTTAAATTCTTCATGGAAATCCAAAAGGTTTTTCAATCGTGCCCCTTGAAATTCAAAAATAGATTGGTCATCGTCACCTACAATAAATACATTTGGATTTTCCCAGTACTCGATTAGTTGATGTAAAATGGCGTTTTGCGAACCATTCGTATCTTGATATTCATCCACTAAAAAATACAAATACTGCTCTTGATAATTTCGCAACAAAGCCTCGTTTCGCTCAAACTCTCGCAACACCCATAAAATCATATCCGCAAAATCATACCGCCGTGCTCGGTACATCGCTCGACTGTAATCAGGGAAAAGCGTAGCCGCAGCACGCAGCCGTTCCATCCGTTCTTTTTGCGCATCAATCTTTACTATTTTTAAATCGCCCTTCTTCGCATTCTTGGTATTGACCTTGTAAATATATTCGGGACGAGTAGGAAGACTCTCTAAGTACTCATCAATTTTTTTATGGATAAATGGAACTGACCAATCTTCCGATTTCATTTTTTGAAATAAATCATACAATTGTTTTTCATAAAAATATCGATCTCGTTTTCCTAGTTTTAAAGGATGGTTCGTGGGAAGGGTATCGATGAGTTTTCGAATCATTTCTATTCGTTCCAATTCGCTCAATGGCTCCAAATCATGGCGACCAAAAAGCTCCATCCGTTCCTTGATAATCTTATTGCAAAAAGAATGAAAAGTAAAAATATGTACTCGATGCGCTTCTGGGCCAATCATATCTAGCAACCGCTCTCGCATTGCAAAAACACCTGCATCAGTAAATGTGAGGCATAAAATATTATGTGGCTGAGTATCGGTCTCTAATAAAATATGCCCGATGCGTGAGCTGAGAATATGCGTCTTGCCTGTGCCCGGCCCAGCGATAACAAGGACAGGCCCATCAATTTGCTCAACTGCAATCTTTTGATCTGGATTCAGCTTTTTTAATTCTTTTGTAAAAGCTTTGTTATAGTCTTTTATTCCTGTCTGTTTTTTACTCATGCTTCGTAACTGCGGGTTTTAACCCGCAGGGAATTATTGACAATACAGTTGTCAATGATTTTTAATGAATTGTGGTTTTTAATTTTTTATAAAAATCAAAAACTATTTTTTCTGCGGACTAAAGCCCGTCAGCTACATAATTAATTTTAAACTTACTCAAATCAGCTTGATGCTTCCGTTCTCTCGTCACTTCATAATCATAAATAACTTTGCCCAAGTTAGCTAAAAAAGGCAAACCAATTGACTCATATTCATATTTATCGTCATTGTAGATTTGATTATCATTAATAGAAATGGTTGCGGTTAAAAAGAACTCTACATTTTTTTCTAAATCAATAATGTACGATACATCCGACAAATATCCATACGCCCAACCGACTTTATTAAAAATTCGAATGTGGTCAGGAATCGGTTCTTTTTTATCACCGTAGATAAAAAACTTAACGTAACTATCATATTCTTCAGAAGTGTATTTTGGAAATTTACTTTCTCTTGGACGCATCGACATCACTTTATATAAATATTGATAATCATCTTCAGTTAAATCAAATCGTTGATGTTCAGGAGTAGCTTCAGGGAAAATTACATTTCGTAAAATGCCTTCCATGTCTGCTAATCCAAACCTATTTTTTCTTGAAAAATCTTTTGGTTCATTGATTAATTTTCCATCAGACATATATCCTTTTCCTTTTTTCAAAAGCTCCATTGGAGGCATCTCTTGAACATTGTTAGCATACCCTTCTGGTTGATGATAAACATGAGTGGTATCAATTATACCAATAAAAGTAAATGGATTCGTATAACGATTTCCCTCTTCATCAAATGGAAAACCACTTGGCCCAATTCGATGAATAATTTTTGTATTGGAAAAACCTTTCTTTTTTAATTCATCATTGAGATACGCTTGCCCTAAAAATTCATACATCCGATTGTGTGCATCGTTGTCGCTCACTAAGAATATTTTTTTTACAAAATGAGCTATTGAAGCCTTTCCATTTTCAGCAGTTGAATCTGCATCTAAACGAGTTTGAGGCGGACGAATGGAGTCAATATGTAATGCTGTATATTTATCTAAACCATCTTTTTTTAATCTATTTATTTTTTCCAAAGCCAAAAAAGCGGTAGGCATTTTCACCGTACTTGCAGGATAGAAATATCGATTTTTATCTACATTAAAATGATGAGTTGTAAAGTGTGGAATATTTTTTTCATCTCTATCAATTTGAGTGTAGATAATTTGTAATTCAAATTTTTCTGGATTTTTTGCAGGTGTACCGAGGGTGTTTTTATTTTCGGAGATGAGTTGTTGCAAAGTGTTCATGTTCTCAGTCGGTTGACATGAAAAAAAGAAAATGGAGAGTATGAATAATAACCTTTTCATAGTTTTTAGTTTTTTAGACACGGACTTTTCAAAACACGTCAATCGAAAGTCCGTAAAAGTTCGTGGCTAAAATTGAACATTTGAACATTTAAAATGCCCTTCTGGACAAGCCTTGAATCCATGCAATCCACATGGGCGACAATCCAGTTTTTCTTTTGTTTCTAACACTCGTCTTACGGATGATAAAGGCGTAAAACCAAAACTAGGAACTGTCGAACAAAACACACCCGTCACGGGCGCATTCATTGCAGTAGCTAAATGTAAAGGTGCAGAATCATTCACATAATTCATTTGCGCATCACGCATCAAAGCCGCAGATTGCAACAGACTTAATTTCCCTGCTAAGTTATGAATTTTAGAATGACCACTCGCAATTTTTATTTTTTCACATGATTCTAAATCAGAGGGAGCACCGAGTAAATAAATCTCTTGTTGAGGTGGTAGTTTTTTAATTAATTCTAACCATTTTTCTGCGGGCAGTTGTTTGGTAAACCAAACCGAAGTAGGTGCAATGCAAATATATTTTCCAGATGTTTTTATTTTTCCAAAATCAGCATCTTGTGGATAGAGTTTTGGAATCGCAGGGTTCGCATCAGTAAGGTGTTCGATCAGAGATTGATTGCGTTGAACCTCATGTTTAGTATTTTGTTGATCTGCGATTTCGTGTTTTATTTTTTTTGTAAAAAAAGAAGACCATGGATTTTTGTCATAACCAATTCGTTCTTTTCCCTTCGAAAATGCAGTCAACAATCCTGTGCTAAAAAAACGTTGGCAATTGATGACGACATCATAATTTTGTTGTCTAATCTTTTGTAGAATAGAAAATAAGTTTTTTGTTTTTTGTTGTTTTTTATTCCAAACAAGAACCTCATTTAAAAAAGGATGCTCTTTGAGCAAACTTTCATTCCCTTTTCGAAGTAAAAAATCAATAGCGGCATCAGGGTAGTGCTGATGTAATTTTTCAATTAATGATGTTGCTAAAATAACATCGCCAATAAATGCCGTTTGAATAATGAGGATTTTTTTCATTTAAAAATAAGCTAAGAAATCAAAATCAAAATGTCAATCAAAATCAAAAATTACAAAATTGGTGAATCACAATTCGGATTTTGATTTTGATTGACATTTTGATTTTGATTCTGAATGTTTTGTCACAAAGATACTTTTGATATGCAAAAAAAAGAATGGTTCATTGTTGGTTTGTTGTTTTGGTCTGTGTCCCTATTTTCACAGATTGAATGGACAAATCATTGGGGAGGTCGAGTAGGAGCAACTATTCAATTTGGGCAACCCGTCAACAGAGTCGGACTTGTCGCTAATGTTTTTTATAAATATGACTTTGGGCAACTGAATTTAGAGTGGAGAGGTAATTATAATTTTTCAAATTATGGGCCACCGTTGAAAGGGTGGGAAAGTCAATTGACGACGGGTGTTTTATTTTCCGTAGGAGAAAAAAAAGAAAACGAAATTCCTTTTGTGATGCCATTTCTACAACAGACGGGGCGAAAGTACGCCATCGGTTATGCCATTCATTTTTATAAAGATCAAATTGAGACTTCCCAAAGATCAGGAACCGTTGCTTTGCAATTTAATCAGTTTCATATGATTATTGAGAATGATGCTTTTGGAAGTTTTAAAGGAGGAGATGAATTTAGGACTGGCGCATTTTCTTTTTTATATCAATATGAAAATTGGATGTACGAATTAAAATCTGTTCTGTGGACAGGTGTGACAAGCGGCAAAGGAACGACTACATTTAAAGATACAGATTACCCTTGTCGATTTGGTTATCGAGATATTTGTGGAGCAAAACATGGTAGGTATTCACATGGAGTTTTGGCAGGACAAGTTCATCGAGTATTGGATTATGGGCAAGTTGTTCAATTTGGAGTGGGAGTTGATTCTGAGCGGGTTCGAAATTTTTTACAAAATAAAATCATTCACGATATGTATTTTTTCCCACCTAAATGGACAAATGTTAGGAATTTGCATATCCCAATGTTAGATGTCAATGGTGATGCATATACTTTTCAAGAGGGACAAAAACTGAAACCAGCCGCTTGGTATCTGAATATAGCAGTAAATGGAGGGCGATTTTATTGAATTTAATTGCTTCAAATTGTATCAGAATCCATATTATCTCGTAAGATAATCAATTATGAAGGTTGATCAAATTTGAAAAAATCTCATATCTATTTAATTGATAGATAGTAGGAAATATACTTATTTATAGGTGTTTTTTTTAAAAATCGAATTATATTACGGCAAATTTAGAGACGACTTCAAATTTAAACTATCCTCAGACAAATAACCAAAGCAAAAACTACCCTCAATTCATTTCATTTAAATAGTTTAAGAAATGTCAAAAAAAGACAATCACAGTTATAATAATGGAGCATCCTTAGGAGAAATAAGTACTATTAGGGATATTCTAATGGGGCAACATATCAATGAGTTTGAAACCAAATTTCAGCAACTCGAAAAGCAATTAGAGGAGGTGGAAAGTAAATTAACTGAAAAGATTAAAAAAATATCTTCTGATTCAAGTGCTTTAAGTAAAGAGTTAAGCAAAGATATGGTTTCTCGATTTTCTCAAATGGAAAGTTTAACTGAGAGTCGATTTTCAGAAATAGAAAATACAAATGAAAGTCGAATTGCACAGTTAGAACAAGCATTAAAAGATGGTTTAACTGATCTTCAAAATAAGATGGAAGAATCTAGTATGAATGATAAGGAGAGAATAGGTCAATTATTGATGGATGCTGGTAAAAATTTATTAAAGCCTTAATTCTTTAATTAAAACAACAACTAGAATTCTCTTAAAAAAATGGATACTCAAAAGGATAAAAGAGTAGGAGATGAAGAAGAGTTGTTTCGACAACTCAAAAATATCCTTTTGAAAGAGGATAGAGAAAAAATTCAGGAGGATAGAAAAAAGATTCAACAAGTTCAAGAGACGATCTATAAAGAGGAAAATTTATCAAAACAAATTTCTCCCATTGTTGAAGAACGTATTGAATTTTTAAAAAAGAATTTCCCCGAAGAATTCAAAGTGGTAGTGGATAGAATGATGATTGAAAAAATTCGAAATTCAAAAGATGAAATTGTAAACGCTATTTACCCTGAAGTGGGTAAAATGATAAAAAAATATGTGGGGCATCAAATCCAGATTCTAAAAGAAGGAATTGAAAACCAAATAAAGGGAAAAGGTTTTTTTGATATGATGAAAGCAAGAATGGGATGGAAAAAAACAAGTGAAGAAATTATTCAGAATTTAGATAAACCAGTAGTCGAAGAGATTTTTATCGTTCAAAAAAATTCAGGACTGCTGGCAGGAAGTGCTACTCGAAATGATATTGTAGATCAAGATGTAGTTGCAGGAATGTTGACCGCAATTAAGGCATTTGTTGAGGATGCGTTTAATAGAGGCGATGAAGATTTGGAAACGATTGAATATGGTTCTTATCGGATTTTCCTTCAAAATTTTCCAACGTGGTACATGGCAGTTGCATTAAGTGGAACACTTTCAATGAAAGAAAAAGATGAACTCTCAAATAGTATTCTAGATTTTGCAGGAAGCAAAATGCCTTCTCATCTGGAGGATATAAATAGCGAATTGAATAAGGACTTATCCGAAAAACTAGAGCAATATTTTATGAATTAACCTAAGTTGCGGAAAATTGGCTTCGCCAATAAAATTTTCAACGCAGAGTCGCAAAGATGCTGAGGTTTAATTTTTCGAACCTGCTTGCCGCAGGCAGGGAAAAATTCTCAGCACCTCTGCGGCTCTGTGTTGAAAAATAAAAATTTAGCAAAATCTAAACAGGTTCTGAATTTATTATCCGCAACTTGGATTAATTAAGAATTATTAAAAAAATAACTCAAATTTTAAACACAAACTTAAATAGATAAAAAAGGCGATATGACGAGTAAAAAAGTAATTCTGGCTGGTAGTTTTGGAGTTGGGAAAACTTCTCTTTTTAACCAGTTTATTTACAGCAAATTTGACGATAAATACCTTACTACCATTGGCGTAAAAGTAAATAAGAAAGTAATTAAAATAGACGATAAAGAACTTTCTGTATTGCTATGGGATATCGCTGGTGAAGTATCTCAAGATAAAGTTCCTGTAACTTATTTCCTAGGAGCAAGCGGTGTGATTTATGTTTTTGACTTGAGCAGACCTACCACATTCAAAAATATACCAGAGGATATTGAATACCTAAAAGGAATATTGAATGGAGGAGCTATTCGGCTAGTAGGGAATAAAAGAGACCTTATAACAGATGAACAATTAAACCAAATTAAAGAACAACTAGATATTCCTTTTGATATTGCAACAAGTGCGAAGACAGGTGAAAATGTTGAACAATTGTTTGAGGACTTAGGTCGTGCATTATTGGATTAAATATTTAAATCAGACAAAAAATTTGTGAGCAGTAATTTATATACAAATAAACACTTTCGACAACTTATTTTGCTAAACGAAGATTTTCGATTAGTGGCGAGTGACGATATTATTTTTTCTACAAAAAAATTGAAAGATGTTCCTGTTGGAAAATGGTTTCCGTTTATCGAAAGTGTATGTGATACTCTAAAAGATATTAAAATAAGCGATGGAGAAATTTTGTTTTCAAGAATAGAATCTCCTGCTTTATTCCTTCCTGGAAGTTATGATTTTTCATTCGTCAAAATTGTTATTGAGAACAAGAATTATATCCAATGGAGTATTTATGATTATACAAAAGTATATACTTACTTGACCAAATATCAACAACTTAAAAACGAAAAAGACATTTATAGACAAAAGCTAGAATATCAAAATAAGAAGGTTAAAAGTATTGAGGATTTATTTTGATGGAATGTTTTATTTGATTTTCTGACTTTGCAGCTTTGTCCTTTTTTAGTATTTAAAAAGTCGAAAATTTCGAATAGCATTCCCAATAAGTTGATAACATCTTTCCTTTTTTTCCATTAAAAATTCCTCGAAAAGTTATATCTACAAAATCTCTTGTATCAAAACTGTCATTTCTACGTTATTTTTTGTAAATTAATTGAAGATTTTTACTCGATTGTCACAACACCTTTTTACCTTATGTTGTTATAATTACAGAATAGCACTTTTCATTTTTAATATTATTCCTATGAAAAAAATATTTAGTCTAATCTTTACTTTGGTTTTTTTACAAACCTTCCTTTCAGCCCAAACTCGTCAATTTACCAATGAGGAAAGTAAAGGGATAATATATAATAGTGAATTTACTATTGATACTCGAATTCATACTTATGGATTTGCAGTAGCTGCGAATTGGACTAAAATAAAGACCTATCATAAATCTACTTACTTTCAAATTGAAGTAGGAGAATTAAAACACCAAAAAGACTTCCGACAAAATAGTGATAATACTTTCCCAAATCAGGGATCGCCACAATCTTTTATTTTAGGTAAAAGAAATAATTTATATGTAATTAGAGCTGGATATGGTCGTAAAAAATATATCTCGGAAAAAGCAAAAAGAAAAGGTGTTGCTATCGGATTGAATTATGAAGCTGGAGTTACTTTAGGTTTACTCAAACCTTACTATTTGGATATTAAACAAACTGACCCTAATCGTCCAGATTTGATTCCTACTCGTGCTGAAAAATTTAACCCTGAAAGTCCTTGTAATTTCCTAGATCCAATAGGAAGAGTATATGGTGCTAGTGGATTTTTTAAAGGATTGAGTGAAGTAAGACCATTACCTGGTATTCATGGAAAAGCAGGATTGCATTTTGATTGGGGAGCGTTTGATGAATTTGTTAAAGCCATAGAAGTAGGAGTAGCGGTGGATGTATTTTATAAAAGAGCTCCAATTCTTATTCATCTCGATCAAGATATTTTGGATATTATGAGTACGAGTTGCCCACATTTGGCTCCTCTTGAAGTGGAAGCTAATCCAAATCGTCCATTTTTCATTAATCTTTATGTAACTTTGCAGTTAGGAAAACGATGGTAAACTTTACGATTGTTTAAATGTTAGATAGACATAGTTATCATCCAAAATCCGAAATTTTCCTTGAGAGTTTCGGATTTTGTATTGTAGCTATGGGCTTTAGTCCGTAGAAAAAAAGAAAACAAAAATGATAGAATTACCTATAGTTGATAAACCCGATAAAGAACCTCGCAAAAGAAAGCCTGATTGGTTGCGAGTGAAATTACCTATCGGAGAAGATTTTAAAAGAGTCCGAAAATTAGTAGATGAATATAAGTTGCATACCATCTGCGAGAGTGGAAGTTGTCCAAACATGGGAGAATGTTGGGGAGCAGGAACGGCAACTTTTATGATTTTGGGAAATACTTGTACTCGATCATGCTCCTTTTGTGCTGTCAAAACAGGACGACCACCTGAGTATGATGAAGATGAGCCTCGTCGAGTTGCAGAAGCGATAAAATTGATGCAAGTCAAACATGCGGTCATCACTTCTGTCAATCGAGATGAACGTAAAGATCGAGGTGCAGAGATTTGGTATCAAACTGTAAAAATGACCAAGGAAATGTCACCTACCACAACTATCGAAACTTTGATTCCAGATGTACGCGCTACTTGGGATGCATTGGAAAGAATGGTGGAAGGTGGTCAAGAAGTTGTTTCTCATAATATGGAAACGGTAGAAAGTCTCTATCGAAAAGTTCGTCCTCAAGCAAAATATGCTCGTAGCCTCGAACAGATCAAACGAACCAAGGCCATGGGACATCGAACGAAATCTGGTGTGATGGTAGGATTGGGTGAAACGAAGGAGGAGATGTTTAAAATCATGGATGACTTGGTGGAGAATGGTTGCGATGTATTGACCATTGGACAATATTTACAACCTACAAAAATGCACTTGGAAGTGGCAGAATTTATTCACCCTGATGTGTTTGCAATGTATAAAGAAGAAGGTTTGAAAAAAGGTTTTGACTTTGTAGAAAGTGGGCCTTTGGTTAGGTCAAGTTACCACGCAGAAAGACATTTGTAGTTAATAATGAAAAATTAATAATTTCGAAAATATTTTGAGAAATGCCCTGATAGTTTTTTAAACTGCCAGGGCATTTTTACATTTTGTGAAATGTGTACACGAACACGAGTCAAGGTCTGACTTGAAAAGTCAGGCTTTGACTTCTATTGACTTCTCATAAGTCAAGGCTTGACTTTTCAAGTCAAACCTTGAACTCGTATATCAAAATACTGAATAATTTCAAAATGCAAACTCAACGTTCGACCAAAATTATTTATTAGCGAAGCGTTAATTATTCATTAAACAGGTCCTTTGGTGAAGTAGTATTGAAGGAACACTTTTTCGCCATTTGTATCCATTCTTTCGATGGCAAAAGTTTCTTTTACATCTCCATCACTTAAAATAAATTCTTCTCCAATCTTAAAAGGGCCCAACTGTTTTACAGCCATTTTAAGAGGTTGCAATTTTGATTGAATATCGATAGGAGGTTTGCTGTATGCCGATGTTTTTTCTATTAAGTTCAAAACCATTTCAGAAAGTGCTGCCGCATCATTAAATTTTAAATCTGCTGCGGGAAGAAAATAAGAATAGGTAACCCAAATTGAATTACAACCTTTTCTGGTAATATCTAAATTATAGCCATTATCCATAGTCATGACTTCCTTGGCATAACCTTGTTGCTTATTGACACTATAATTATAATTGTTAGGTCTACTTTGAATATCAACAGTTGGTTGTGGAATAGTTTGATTACAACCATTATCTACCCAAAAATCTACTCCACCTACTTCACTTGGAACTAGTACCTTTTTTTCCATACTTTTTGAAACAGGAGCACCATTCTCTACTTTTTTGGGTGGCTTTGGAGCATCTTTACATGAAAAAAAGATAGTAGTAAAAATGAGAAAAATAAATCCGAAGTTTTTCATTGTTTTGTTTTTTTGAATCAAATTTCTAAAAAAAAATGAAGAAGTTAAAATTAATAGCTGGTGATTAGTGGTTGGTAACTGGTGATTCGTTTTTGCATTAAAAAATATGGATTCAATAGATTTCGATACGAATCACCAGTTACCAGTTACCAATCACAAATCATTAAATAAAATTGACTATATTTGAAATAACAAAATAGTAAACTTCTTATGATTTTTAACCTGAGTGAAAATAATTCTATTGCTAATAAATATTTAGCAGAATTGAGAGATGTCAATGTCCAAAAAGACAGGATGCGTTTTCGAAGAAATTTGGAACGAATAGGAGAAATACTTGCCTACGAAATCAGTAAAACTTTAGATTATAAAAAAGAGGATGTAGAAACTCCTTTGGGAATTGCTTCAATAAATTTGCCTACTTCAAAGGTGGTTTTAGGTACAATACTACGAGCAGGTTTACCATTGCATCAAGGTGCGTTAAATATTTTTGATGATGCAGATAATGCATTTATTTCCGCTTACCGAATGCATCATAAGGATGGGACCTTTGAGATCAATATTGAATATATTTCATGCCCAAATTTAGATGATTGTGTTTTGATATTGTGTGATCCGATGTTGGCGACAGGTGCTTCTATGAATTTGGCTTTAAAAGAAATTCAAAAATATGGAACGCCAAAAATGATTCATATTGTCACAGCAGTAGCGTCTACTTATGGCCTTGAACATATTCAACGATTAAATCCAAAAGCAAAAATATGGATGGGTGCGCAGGATGACGAATTGACAGCAAAATCATATATTGTACCTGGCTTGGGCGATGCAGGAGATTTAAGTTATGGTAGTAAAATGCAGGAATAAATGCAGGAATAAATACAAAGGATGGACATTTTCCCTTGATGAGCCATCCAATCAGAAAGACAAACATATAGAATTCAAATCTTATAACTTCAACACTTTTTTATTACCTTTCGGTTTATTTATGATAAACTTGATTTTAGAATGCTGTATTTTAACAAAAATACAGTCGTTCCAAATATTCAAAAAATAAAATGGACAAACTTACACCTGAGATAATTTTTGGGGTTATAGCTTTATATTTTTTAGTGTTGATGGCAGTTTCTTACTTCACCAGTAGGAATGCGGATAACGCTGATTTCTTTCTCGCCAATAGAAAATCACCTTGGTATTTAGTGGCTTTTGGAATGATCGGAGCATCGCTTTCGGGGGTGACTTTTATTTCTCTTCCAGGTGCTGTCGGTGGTGGTGGTAACAATCAAGCCTTCTCTTATATGCAAATGGTTTTTGGATATCTGGTAGGGTATGCGGTGATTGCCTTGGTACTTTTACCACTTTACTACAAAATGAATTTGACATCTATTTATGGATATTTGGAAAAGCGATTTGGGACATGGTCCTATAAAACAGGGGCATTTTATTTTTTACTTTCTAGGATTATTGGAGCATCGCTTCGATTATTTTTGGTAGCCATTGTTTTTCTTCAAATTGCTCAAGGATTCGATATGGTCATTCCATTTTGGGCAGTTGTGGCGGTGACGATTATGTTGATTTGGATTTATACTTTTCAAGGTGGAATTAAAACGATTGTGTGGACAGATACTTTGCAAACCTTTTTTATGTTGACGGCGGTAGTGTTGACGATTTTAGCCATAGGGAATACCTTGGACAAAAGTACAGGTGATCTTGTGGCAACGATACAGCAGAGTGATTATAGTCAAATGTTTTTCTTCGATAATTTTATGACCGACTCTAATAATTTTTTCAAACAATTTATCTCAGGAGCTTTAATCGCAATTGTGATGACAGGGCTCGATCAAGATATGATGCAGAAAAATTTGAGTTGTCGAACGCTTGGCGATGCTCAAAAAAATGTATTTGCATTTAGTATCGTTTTGGTTTTTGTAAATATGTTGTTTTTAGGATTGGGGGCGTTGTTATATATTTATGCTTCAAATGTAGGGATTGAAATTCCAGAACGAACAGATCAATTATTTTCGACCATTGCCTTAGAGCATCTTTCTCCTTCTGTTGGAATTATTTTTATTCTTGGATTAATTGCAGCAGCCTATTCAAGTGCCGATTCTGCTTTGACCGCTTTGACTACTTCTTTTTGTGTAGATTTTTTGGGTATGGAAAAAAATGAAAAGTCAGAAGACGAGAATAAAAAAACGAGATGGATTGTACACGTTGGTTTTTCAGTTATTTTGTTTCTTGTCATTATTCTTTCCTACTACCTTACTGATAAACCTGTAATTAATAATTTATTTAAAGCTTCGGGCTACACTTACGGCCCACTTCTAGGCTTATTTACTTTTGGTTTATTTTCCAAAAATAAAATTCAAGATGGTTGGATGGTTCCTGTGATTTGTTTGGCAGCTCCATTGATTACTTATTTTTTAGAAATCAATGATTTATTTATCGGATTTAAATTAGGCTTTTTAAATATCGCCATGAATGGACTTTTGACATTCTTAGGGTTGTTGGCAATTTCGTATTGGGAGCCAAGTGAGGATGAAAATGTTTTAGAAAATTAATGGTGATTGGTGATTAGTAATTAGTGACTCATTTCGAATAACGGTCAACCAATCACTAGATTGTAAAATAATTAGGATAGGCGGTGAGGCGAGAAAATCTTGTTATTTCGTTTTGGTTTTCCATAGAAATAAATAGGATTATGGATTCAAAATTATGGATTAAGGATTTCGAAAGGGAGTGTTCATGAATGTGTGTCTTTGAGCTTGTTCTTCTTAGCCGTCGGATTTACATCCGACGGCTAAGAAGAAAATTAATAGACACCGTTAAATAAACACCCCCTTTCGAAAATCGGGGATTTTTTATTGTTCCTAAGTGCCAAATTTCTTTTCTCGAATAAACTTTCTATTCAATGCACCAATTGAGGTAACTCCTGCTAATTGCATATTTCGAATAAGTTCGGTTTGTAAAATTTCTAAAACCTTTTCCACGCCTGCTTGCCCTCCTGAAGCCAATCCATAAATATAAGGCCGCCCAATACATACTGCAGTTGCACCCAAAGCCAAGGCTTTAAAAATATCAGTACCTCGTCGGATACCGCCATCTATCAAAATTGGAATTTCACCTTGAATGACATCTGCAATTTCTGCCAAGACTTCAATAGTGGATAAGTCGCTTTCCAATTGTCGTCCACCATGATTCGAAACAATGATTCCATCCACCTCATGCTCCAATGCCAATGCCGCATCTTCTCCTGTAAGAATTCCTTTGATAAAAAGTTTCATGTCATAATTTTTTCGAAACCAAGGAATAAAATCCCAAGTCAATCCCGCATCAAAATCAGCATCTTCATCATCAAAATTTCCAAGTGTATTATTTGTTCGCATATTTCCTTGAAGCAAGCTCGAATGTTTTTCTCGATTACCAATGACAGGAACATCGACGGTCAAAACAATAGTTTTACAATTATTCTTTTTTGCAATATCCAAAAGCCGTTTAGTCGATTTTTGATTCGAAATGGTGTACAATTGAAACCAAGGTGGCGTTTTTGCCGCACAACAAATTTCTGTAAATGATTTGCTGGTAACTGTGGAGGCGATAGCTAAATGCCCTTTTGCATCGGCAGCTTTGACCGCAGGGATTTCACCTTCTGGATGAAATAATTCTTGAAAACCTACGGGGGCCAAAATGATTGGACTATTATATTTTTGACCCAATAAATTTATAGAAGTATCAATTTTATTAACGTTGACGAGCCTTCTAGGGCGAATTTGGAAATGTTGATAGGCTTCAATATTTCTATTAAAAGTACGAAGGTCATCAGCTGCACCAACTAAATAATCGTATGCATGTGCCTCCATTTTTTTTTGAGCCATCTTTTTAAAATCCCAAATGTTGAGTAAATTTTCCATGTGTTAAAAATTGTTTTAGAAGGGGAAAGGTAAGAAACGTTTAGATAATAATTTGGTTATAAGTCATTTTATGTTGATTGGTGGATTGGTTAATTAGTGGATTTGTTGATTAGTTAATTAGGTCAGTTTGTGATCGAAAATATTTACTTCTTATTCGTATTCACGTTAACCTAATTAACTGATCCACTAATTAACTATTTAACTTTTTGATTTTCCTTTTTTAAGAAAAGTTAAGGTTTATACAAAAACCATTTTTATTACTTTCGATTAAGAAATTAAATTTACTTTAGCTACACATGTAAGAAATAGGGCTTTGACTAGACAAAAAATAGCCTAAGTCAAAATCCACGATTACTTATGTCTGACTACTTAAAGTACAATTATCCCGTTTTAACAAAAAATACGACATGGTTATCGAAAACTACTATTTTGACCAACCACATGAAATCACCTTGAACCATTTTAAAAAATCTAAAACCTGTTTCCGATGAAAAATTTTTTTCTACTTTTTTCAATTTTATTTTTTTCTTATCAAGTAGCTTCGACTCAATTGAGCCTAGAGGTGTACAATATTTTCCAAACCAAGTGTATGGGGTGTCATAGCAATGCCACCCAACAAGCGGGTTTAGATTTGGAAGGTTCAGGTGCAACCATAGTTGAAAAGATGACAGATGTGTATGGCAATATTGTAGGGAAAACACCTAACACTAATGCGAATGCCATCTCAAAAGGATATAAATATATTTACGAAGGTCGTCCTGACTTGAGTTATATTTTTAGAAAAATAAATGGAACATTGGAACCGACGATTGCTTTGGATTCTGGAGTGGAAGGTTCGCAAATGCCATTTAACCAACCAGAACTAACTGACGTTGAAAAAGAATTGATTCGACAATGGATTTTGGTAGGGGCACCTGCAACTAATAATGATGCAGAAGTACCTACTGCATATGTTGACCAAATTCCAACATTGGTCAATAACTATTATAATGTAAGTGGGGTACAAAGTTTTCCAAATGGTGGTCCTCCTCCGCCAGATCCATCTGAAGGATTTCAAGTTAAGATGGGCCCGTTTTATTTAAACCCTGCTGGTCAGAATTTTTCTGAAATGGAATTATTTCAAAAATATGAATTAGACCTTCCTGCTGATGTGGAAGTGAATCGTATTGATATGAAAATTTCGACTTCATCGCATCATTTTATTATTTATAATTTTCCAGTAAATTTTGCTGCGAATAATGTAAAACCTGGTTTTAGAACTTATCCCGATCATACTTTTATTAGTATGACGGCAGCCGTTCAAGAGGCAACAGATTTGAACCTTCCCGATGGAACTGCATTCAAATGGGCGGATGATATTATTTTGGATTTGAACTCTCATTATATCAATGCGGATGCCTCGAATACTTACCAAGCGGAAGTTTATTTTAATGTCTATACTCAGCCGTCAGGTACTGCTGCTCAAGAGATGCGAACGGAACTCATCGTAAATGACAATATTTTTATTCCAAATAATGGTAACCTAACTACCTTCGATCAAGCGGTGGTAGATAATGGCGAAGTGTTCCTTTGGGGATTGATGGGACATACGCATCAATGGGGAACGGACTATAAAGTACATCTACGGAATACGGATGGAACAAAAGGCGATTTGATTTATGATGCTTCGTGTTCCTTGAATGGAGTGCCAGGTTGTGTTGCACCATTTTTTGATTATCAACATATTCCTATTCGGTATTTTGAACCGTTATTTCCTTTAGATTTGAATCCTGGATTTATCCATACTGCGAGTTATGAAAATAATGGCCCAACCAATGTTGGCTGGGGACCTACTTCCGATGATGAAATGATGGTTTTGGTAATGATGTACACAACGGATACAGCAGGTTTGAATATGACCACTAGCCTTAATAATTTGGAAGACCTTCAACAAGAAATTCAAGTTTACCCTAACCCTGTAGAAAATGAGGCTACCGTAGTCATCCCTGATGATATGCAAAATGTGAGGTTCTCACTTTACAATACCATGGGGCAAGAGGTATTTAAAAAACAAGACATTTACGAAAATACATTCACCTTCACAAAAGGGAATTTGCCAAAAGGAATCTACCTCTTTAGAGTCGAAGATGAAAATGGAAAATTTGGAACAGGGAAGTTAACGGTGAACTGATAACGGTGAACTGTGAACTGTGAACAAAAAGCGGTGATTTTTTTGCCGCAGACTTACGCTGACTAGTCATGACTTTTCTATAACGCGTTTTTCGACAATCATAAAAAATCAGCGTAAGTCTGCGGCAAAAAAATCACCGCTTTTTGTTCACAGTTCACAGTTAAAAAGCAATTCTTTGCTTGAGCGCTTCATATAAAATGATGCCCGTTGCTACCGAAACATTAAACGAATCTGTCGTTCCTTTTTGAGGGATGATAAATTGATTTTCTACTCTTTTTAAAACTTCTCGATTAATTCCTTTTCCTTCTGCACCCATAATGATGGCAGTAGGTTGAGTAAAATCACAATCGAATACCATTTTTTTTCCACCCAAATTACTAGCAAAAGGAGTAACTCCTGATAACTCCAAAGTATCCAATGCTCCATCAATACTTTGCACTCTACAAACTGGAATTTTAGTCAAAGCACCTGCCGAAGATTTAATGGCTTCGGCATTGATTTGAGCAGAACCTTTCTTGGGAATGATGATGGTATGAACTCCACAAATTTCTGCAGAACGAGCAATTGCACCAAGGTTACGAATGTCAGTTACACCATCCAAAATGAGAATTAAAGGCGTTTCTGATTTTTCATAAATAAAAGGTAAAATATCATCGAGTTGATAAAAAGGAATCAAAGATGTAATTCCAATTACGCCTTGATGATTGGCGGAAGTTAATCTATTGAGCTTTTCTTTAGGGACAATTTGGACTGGGATATTATTCGACTTGGTGAGGTGTCGCAATTCCTTTTCATATTCTCCTCGAATACCTTGTTGAAGAAATATTTTTTCAAATGAAGTCCCCGTTTGAATAGCATCAATAATGGGATGACGACCAAAAATATATGAGTTTTTTTTTAGCTGCATAGGCGAGTAAGGTCGTAAATTTTTCAAAAAAAACAAAAAAGAGATTTTATGTGTATAGGTGTTTAAGTATATATGTGTTTATGTTGTCGAATACTTTTGATTGATTTTTTAGAAGAAAACACTCATTTTTTGAGAGACCTTTATATACAGATCAACACTTATATACTTATGCTTATGATGAGTAAGGATTCGCGTATTTGCCTTATTTAAATGTTTTAGAAGAAAAAAAGACGATTTTTCCTAATAAATTGTCGGTTACCATGCGAGTTGATTTTAAATCCATATTTTAACAAATTCATTTTTTTGTATTTTTACAACCAATTCAATTTTTCCTAAACATAAAAAAATAATAATGAAAGTATTTTTTACAAAAATTCAATTATACAGTATGTTTTTACTGTTGATGTGTTTAAGCTTTTCTTCATGGTCTCAAAATGAAGGCGCATTGGATATTGCTTTAAGACACCTTAATGAACATAAAGCAGAGTGGAACCTAACGGATGAGGATATTTCAGAATTAAAAGTTAGTGACCAATATGTGAGTAATATTTCTGGGGCAACGATGCTTTATTTGACACAATATCACAAAGGCGTAAAAGTCAAAAATGCAATTTTTAATGTTGCTATCTCAGAAGGTGGAAAAGTGGTGTATGCTGGAAATAGAGTTATTTCAAATATTGCTGAAAAAGCAAATACAACAGAGGCTAGTTTGACTCCGCAGCAGGCAGTACAATCTGCATTGGCGCATTTGGAGGTTGGATTTGATGAGGCTTTAGTTCAAAAAGAACGAAAGAGTAGTCACGAAGTTATATTTGAAAAAGGAGCCTACTCAAAGTCAGATATACCTGTACGATTACATTTATATCAACATGAAAAAACGGTTCGTTTGGTTTGGGAGACTGAAATCGAAATGACTACTAAGAATGATTATTGGAGCCTTCAAGTAGATGCAACGACAGGTGACATTTTATTTCAAAATAGTTTATTTATAAAATGTGGTTTTGGAGCAGTACCTTATCATAACCATGATGCATCATGTAGAAGTTTGGATAATGTAAGAATGGTGGGTTCTAAAAAAGAAACTACAACTGCAGCACCTCCAAGTGTATTATTAGGAGGAAGTTATAATGTGTATGCGGAGCAGGATGCTGATGGAAACTTACACCCACATGAAAGTCCAAATCATGGTGCCCGAAACATGCTCACGAATGTTGAGCATTTGACAGCATCTCCTTTTGGGTGGCATGATACGAATGGTCAAGCAGGAACAGAATTTACGATTACACGAGGAAACAATGCACATGCGTACCTTGATTTAGCAGGAAATAATACACCTCAAGGTGATGAGCCAGATGGAGGAGCAGCTTTAGAATTTGACTTTCCTATTAATGCTGATGATGAACCAGAAACTTTTGAAGCAGCAGCAGTTACTAATGCCTTCTTTATGGTCAACTTTTTACATGACTTTGCTTACTTAAATGGTTTTGATGAAGCAGCTGGAAACTTTCAGGCTAATAATTATGGAAATGGTGGGGCTGGAAATGATTATGTAAATGTAGAAATACATGATGGTAGTGGTACTAATAATGCAAACTTTGCAACTCCAGGAGATGGCGGAAATGGTAGAATGCAAATGTTTTTATGGAATGCAGGCACAGAAGGCTTGATTACTGTAAATGAACCAACGGATGTAGCAGGTATTTATAGCTCTTCACATCCTGATTGGGGCGCAGATATTACAACAACTCCTCTTACTGGTGAAGTGGCAGTTGTAGATGACGGTACAAGCACTCCAAGTTTTGCATGCCAGGAACTGGTGAATGCCACAGAAGTACATGGAAAAATTGCGTTGATAGACAGAGGTGGATGCGAATTTGGATTAAAAGTAATTAATGCTGAAAATGCAGGAGCAATAGGAGCAATCATTTGTAACTTTGAAGATGATCTAATTGGTATGGCACCTGGTGCAGTTGGAGATAATGCAACTATTCCAGTAGTGATGATGTCTCAACCTGATTGTGCAATAATCAGAGGATTTGCTGGTAATGGATTAAATCTTTCATTTGTAGTACCTCCTGGTAATGCAGGCCCAACTAATGTCTCTGGAGGTATTGATAATGGTGTAATTGCTCATGAGTTTGGACATGGTATTTCTAACCGTTTGGTTGGAGGACCTAATTCGGCAGGTTGTTTAGGAAACCAAGAGCAAATGGGAGAAGGAATTAGTGATTTCTTTACTTTAGTAACTACTGTTAAACCAGGTGATACAGGTGAAATGAGAAAAGGAATAGGTACCTATGTGAATAGAGAAGATACTGATGGAAGAGGAATTAGAAGATATCCTTACTCAACTGATATGACTATCAACCCATCGACTTACAAAGATATTGTTGGTGAAGCACAACATGCTAGAGGTGTGATTTGGTCATCAGCATTATGGGATATGTATTGGTTATTAGTAGACGAATATGGATTTGATGCTGATTACTTTGAAGGGACTGGTGGAAATAATATCGCAGTAAAATTGGTAATGGAAGGAATGAAATTAAACCCTTGTGGGCCTGGATATATTGATGGAAGAAATGCCATACTTGCTGCTGATGAATTAATGTATGGAGGAGCTAATCAATGTTTGATTTGGGAAGCATTTGCAAGAAGAGGAATGGGAGACAATGCCAATCAAGTAAGTGCTAATGATACAAGTGATGGATTTGAAGATTTTTCTTTACCAGGTACGTGTACTAAAGATTTAAGATTGTCAAAAACAGTTACTGATTTAGTAATAGCTGGTGAGATGATTGATGTAAAATTAGAAGCTACTAACTTTAAAGATGATGCAATAACTGGTGTGGTGATTACAGATGAAATTCCTGCAGGTACTACTGTGGTTGCAGGTTCAGGAGGAACAGTAAGTGGAAATACGATTTCATTTAATGTTGGGAATATGGCTTCTATGCAAGAAATTGAATTCAATTATCAATTAGAAACTGATCCTAATATTTTCTCTGAAACTACTTATATTAATGACATGGAAGATGAGGATGATGTTGAAGCTGAATGGGATATTGAAATCACGACTGGAAGTAACATTTGGGAAGTGATAGAAGGCGGAAAAGTAAATAGCGGTGTGAAATCATGGTTTGCACCAAATGCTGCAGGAGAAACTGAACAAGCAATGTTTCAGTTAAACTCAATACAAGTACAGGGAACTCAACCTGTATTAAGATTTTACCATTGGTATGAAACTCAAACTGCCGTAGATGGTGGTATTGTTGAAATTTCAACTGATGGAGGATCAAGCTGGGATCAAATCGGAGATAAAATGTTTAGAAATGGGTATCAAAGAGTTTTGAGTTACCAGACATTTGTAATTCCATTTTTATCTGCATTTTCAGGTATCAGTAACTTAGATGGTACCGACGAAATGAGACCTACTTATATTGATTTGAGTGATTATGTTGGACAAAGTATTCAAGTACGATTTAGATTTGGTGCCAATACACTTGATGCAGGGACATGGGGAGCTGTTCAAGATAATTTTGAAGGCTGGTATATTGATGATGTAGAATATATGGATATGAAAAATTATGTAGGAGAGGCTTGTATTACTTCTGCTGAAGGAGACAATGCATGCGATAGCGGAATTGCGCGTGGTACTATCGTTGAATCGCAAGAAAGTACGGTGAGTACTAATGATCCTTTTGATACAAATATGGAAGTGAACGTCTTTCCAAATCCTACGGATGAAATCATCAACCTTCAAGTATTAAATGACAAATCAGTTAATGCTACGGTTCGATTATTAAGTGTAGATGGAAAAGAAATCTTGAATCAATCTTTCCGAACTGCTAATGGTATGGAGATTTTGAATTTGAATGTAACACATGTTCCTGCTGGAATGTACTTTGTAAAAGTAAGTACTTCTGATAGTATTGTTGTGGAGAAAGTTACGATTAAGTAGGTGATAAATCAAAATCAAAATCAAAAATTCAATCCAAAAAATCAAAATTAGGCTTTCACCATATTGGGTTTTTGATTTTGATTGACATTTTGATTTTGATTTAATTGTAGTTTTTCAATAAAAAAACCTCTAAATCTTTCGACTTAGAGGTTTTTTTATTTGAAAAATTTAAGCGTCAGCAGCAGGTTTTTTATAAGCTGCCTTTTTATTTGGCTTCGGTCTTGATTTACCGTAAGAACTTTTATTGATCTTGCCACGCTTAGTTTTAATATCTCCTTTACCCATGATTATTTTTTTTAGGTTAAAAATTTTTAAAATAAGTTCTTGTCCATAATTAGTTATAAGTTATTTCGAGATTATTTTTTTATCATTTGAGGCAAAAAACGTAGGCGATGCCTAGCATCGGCGAGGCTTTTTAACGAAGAAGGGTAAAAAAAGAAGCCGAAATAACTTATGAATAATTATGAACAAGAACTTAGAATGTAAAAGTAAGAAAAATATTACTCGAATGTACTACATAGCTCCAGCTTCCTAGAAATACTTGCTTCGAAGCTGTATCATCGAATTACGTTATTCCTTCAATTCTTTCCCCATGAGCATAAATATTAAATCGTTTTTCCCTCACAAATCCCAAAAGTGTCATCCCCGACTCTTCAGCCAACTGCACCGCCAAACTACTAGGAGCACCCACCGCAGCCAAGATTGGAATACCTGCAATCAATGATTTTTGTATTAACTCAAAACTAGCTCGACCACTCACTAAAATTAGAAAATCATGCAAAGGAACTAAATCCATATCAAGTGCCGCTCCTATCAATTTATCAACTGCATTGTGCCTACCCACATCTTCTCGAAGTAATTTTAAATTACCTGATGTGTCAAACAAGGCAGCGGCATGAAGTCCACCTGTCTCTTCAAAAACAGTTTGCGATTTTCGAAGTACCTCAGGGAACTGGTGAATTTTTTTTATTGGAAAAATAGGACTTGCAACTGGGAGTGGAATTTGCGCATTGACTTGAACAGCATCAATACTTGATTTTCCACAAACGCCACAACTTGAAGAGGTATAAAAATGACGTTCTAGTTTTTGAAAATCAATTTCTATATTTTCAACCAAGGAAATTAAAACGATATTTCCCTCCTCATATTGATTCCATTGTTTGATGATTTCGGCAGATTGAATTTGTGTAAAAGAAGTGATAATCCCTTCCGTAAATAAAAATCCTTTAGCCAATTCAATATCATGTCCAGGAGTACGCATAGTGATGGAAATACTTTTGCGTTGTCGGTCATTAGTAAATCCATATTCCAATTGAATTTCCAAAGGTTCCTCAACTGCTAGATGATCTTGTTGTTCGATTTTTTTATCGAGGGAAATACTGATGACTTTTATAGGAAGAGTTCTTTTTGACATGATGAGATTTTTTATTGCGTATTTCGTATCGCATATTACGTAGCTGCGGGTTTTAACCCGCAGTAAAAAAAAATCATGATATTCGACGATTTATTATTCCTACGGGTTAAAACCCGCAGCTACAGTTACAAAATATACTGCTCCAACTGATCCGCAATTTTACGATCATTCGACAATCGAGGCACTTTATTTTGCCCTCCCAATTTCCCTTGCGACTTCATATAATTTCGAAAAGTATCTCGTTGCATATTTCTAATTTTCAAAGGCTGTAAAATACTCCCTGAAATCAAATCTTCATAATAAATATTTTGCGTAACCATCGCTTTATCAACTTCCTCAGAAAATGCAAGTAAATTGTTAGGAACCTCATCAAATTCAATAAACCATTCATGATAAGGCAATCCACCCTCAGGAGGATTCACTTGAGGGGCAACAGTAAATTCCACAATTTTCACCCCTTGAGCATTAGCCACACTCAACAAAGATTCCTCCACTTCCTTCCCAATCACATGCTCCCCAAATGCAGAAATAAAATGTTTGATTCGACCTGTAACCCTTAATCTATAAGGGTTTTTGGAAACAAATTCAATCGTATCTCCAATATTATATCCCCAAAGTCCAGCATTCGTATTAAGAATAATTGCGTAGTTGACACCCAATTCAATTTCTCCTAGAGAAAGTCGAGTAGGGTTTTCATTATGGATTTCATCAGTAGGAATAAACTCATAAAAAATTCCAGAGTTCGCATTTAACAAAAGTCCCTCATGAGGTTGTGCATCTTGAAATGCAATAAAACCTTCCGATGCTGGATACGTTTCTACACTATCTATTTTTTTTCCAACCAACTCCTCTAGCTTTGCTCGATAAGGCTCAAAATTAACTCCGCCATAAACGAAAGTAGAATAGTTTGGAAACAATTCTTTTACATATTTTTTACCACTCACTTCAAGGAGTCGTTCGTAATACATTTGTACCCAAGGAGGAATACCGCTGATGAGTCGCATATCTTGTCCCAAGGTTTCTTCCACAATTTTTTCTAACTTCTCTTCCCACTCTTCGATGCAATTGGTAGGGTAGGAGGGCAATTGATTGGTACGCAACCAAGAAGGAACTTGATGATTGACGATACCAGAAAGTCTTCCAGTTTTGATGCCAGCTACATCTATCATTTCAGGACTACCTGAAAGGAAAATCATTTTGCCATCTAAAAATTCTCCTTTGCCCGTACGAGCAAAATAATTAAACAAAGCATTTCGAGCTGTTCCAAAATGATTGGGAATACTTTCTTTGGTGAGTGGAATATATTTGACACCCGAAGTGGTTCCAGATGTTTTGGCAAAATATTTAGGTCGCCCTTTCCAAAGGACATCAGATTCGCCATTTTTTATTTTTTCAATATACCCTTTCAGTCCTTCATAGTCTCGAATTGGAATCTGATTTTTGAAAGCATCGTAAGATTTTATTTTATCAAACTGGTGGTCTTTTCCGAAAGTAGTATGACTTGCATTTTTGATTAAATAATCAAAGACTTTGTTTTGCGCTTCAACTGCTTGACTAGACCATTTATCAATATCGCGTGCAATTTTTTTTGCAAAAGGCTTAACTAAAAATGATTTGTAACCCATTGAGGTATTTTTAATTTTTTTAATCCGCATAGGCAGAACACGAGTCAAGGTCTGACTTGAAAAGTCAGGCTTTGACTTATTATAAGAACATCAACAGAAGTCAAGGCTTGACTTTTTGAGTCAAACCTTGACTCGTGTTCTGCCTATGCGGAATAATTACATTTTTTTGCAAAATAGAAAAAACGTTGAACGTTTTATATTGGACGTTCAACGTTTTTTTCGAATATTCTTGATTTTTTATCACCGCCCCAACCGTAAAAGGTATAACGTTCACCGTAAAACGTTTTAAAAACTCCACCCAAAATTCAAACTAAAATTCACCCCATTCTCATCTGCAAAATACCTTAACCGATTCAAATAATCACGATAAGTTTGATTTAAAATATTTTCTGCTCGAAGAGAAATTTTTAAATTAGACTCACCTACTTCCACACTTGTCCCCATTTGAAGTCCTAATAAAAAATAATCGTCAGGAGGTAATAAAAAATCCTGCTCTTGCGTAATTCTATTTTGTTGAAAAACATAGCTTCCATTTAAAGTGATAAAACTACTTTTCCATTTTTCACCATCTTCAAAAGTATAAGTGATGGCAGAAGATATATTGTCGGAAGGTATATTAATTAAACCTATGTTGTTACTTAAATCATAACCTCTTACGATGGCATATTTTGCAATAATATTCCAATGTCGTTGCGGTTCATATTTTAATAAAAAATCTAAACCTGAAATATTTGCGTTCGTTTGTTCATAAAGAAAAACTGGAAACGCACCACGAATCGTTAATCGAAATTCATTTTGAGGTTGGAGAAAAATATAATCCTGAATGTTTTGGTAATAACCTAAGGCTTGAATAAATAATTTTTCCTTTACATTCCAATCAACGGATAACAATGCTTTTACAGATTTTTCGGAAGACAAATCCCTTGAGCCTTCCTCAATTCCACTCACTCCTTGATGTAATCCGAAACTATACATTTCATTGACCTCAGGTGCGCGAAGCATGTAACCAATATTGAAATTGGTTTTGATATGTGAATTCGGTTTCCATTTTAGGCCTCCTGAAAAAGCATAATTTTGAAAAAGATGTTGTAGTACTTCAAGCTTTCTAGGAATTGTTCTAGTAAATTGTTTGACAGTCAATTGTTTTAGACTGTAGCGTGCGCCCAATTCGTATAACCAATTTCCTTTTTGATCATTTTGAATAATCCAATAAGAGGAAGTTTGATAAGATCGGTAATTAGGAATTAAAGGCGAAACTCCTGTTCCTGGGTTATTATTGTTATCTGTCATTTCAAATTGAATACCCGTTTTTAGAAAATGTGAATCTCCAATCAAACCATTGTAAGCTGTTTCTAAATTATGGGAAAATAACGATAGACTTAATGCAGGTTTATCGCTCACCGCACCTCTTCGAATATCAAATTCATCACGATTATTAAGTTGTCCACCATATTTGAATTTGATAATTTTTTCTTCATCTAAAAAATACTTTGCTTCAAATTTTAAAAGATGATGCGTCACCTCTTGCCTTGGCGCGTCAATATTATAAGAAAATTTATCCTCCGTAAAAAAAGGTTCATCTCGATCAATCGCTTGTTTCAAGTCTGTCAAATTTCCAATATGAGAACCTCTTAAAATTCCAATTTTTGTATTAAATAAACTGTAGTATAAACTGGTACGCCACTCTTTTTTTAATTTTTTTTCCAATTGAAAAGCAAAGTTGTTTTCTTCTTTTCCAGTATTGGTCAAAAAATAATTAGGCGTACGACTGTTACCTTGTTTTTTGAATGTACCTGTGAGTCGCCAAGCGGCCCACTTTCCATTTTTTTCAATCGAAGAATTAAGCGTATGCCCTAAGCCATTGGTTTGAAAAATATAATTGACTTCCCCATGTAGATGTGGATCTTCTTGAATATTATCTGGCTCAACTAGAACGACACTCCCCAACGAATTTCCCCCATATGCCAGTGATCCTACTCCTTTTACAACTGACAAATGATCGGCTACAAAAGGATCAATTTCGGGGGCATGATCGTTTCCCCATTGTTGTCCCGATTGTGTAATTCCATTGTTAAGAATGGTAACACGATTTCCAAAAAGCCCATGAATCACAGGTTTTGAAATTCCTGAACCATTTCGAATAACGCTGACACCAGTTATATTTTCCAGTAGGTCAGAAAGATTTTTATTGCCTTCTTCGGTGATGTCCGCTCGATTAACTGTTTGGCTTACTTCTGTGGAATTGTCTTCATGGCTTCCATGAATGACGACTTCATCCAGTAACTCTGAGTGATGACTCATATAAAATTTAATCAAAGTGTCTTTTTCAATTTTTGCAAAATGCTCTTCTGTATGACAACCGATATGACTTACTCTGATATGATATTCATCTGGACAAACATTTTTTATTTCAAAAAAACCTTGTTCGTTTGTAACCGCACCTGCTCCTGTATTTTCCAAAAATACATTGGAAAATTCCAAAGGAATATTTGTTCCTTTGTCCAAAATATAACCTGTAATTGTGATGTTACAATTTTGACCAAAAGCAATATTTTGGAAAAATAGGATTAGGAAAATTATATGTTTTGATGGCATTTGAATGAAATTTGAATTGAATATTGAATACACGAACGAGTCAAGCTTTGACTTTTGTTGATGTTCTTTTTAATTCAAATTAAATCAAGGCCTGACTTTTAAGTCAGACCTTGAATTGTGTATTCAATATTCAATTGCGGCTTACTGAATAGAAATATCAAATGCAACTTCAATATCCGTTTCTCCACCTGCGTTTGCAATTTCTCCATCAGCCACTCCGCTTCCACTCTTGTTTGGTTCATGTCGGAGGGTAACTGTCAAAGTACCAGAGGAAGCATCACCAGTTGTTATGGTTGAAGATAAACCTACTGGATTGCCATCACCATCTTGGTCACTATAAGTTACAGTAGCATTCAATCCGTTGCTCGCAGAAAAGAAAAATTGATGATCTTCATCCTCTGCAAAAATTTCTGCAGTAATATCTTCACCAGGAGTTACAGATTCATTTCTTAATTCGATACTTCCGATGTAAGTTGTATTTGCGCTAAGCGTACCTCCTGCTATAACAGGGTCATTGCCGCCATCTCCATCAGTATCAACAAAGGTAAGTGTAACAGGATCTCCTGAAATTGGGGTAAGCGTGTAAGTTAGATTTGTGATGAGTTCTTCAACAGGACCATCATCAGGATCTTTGTCTTTGCATGAAGTAATGGATATAAAAAGTATTGCAAAAATTGCTAACAAAAATTTATGATTAAGTTTCATTTTTTTAAAATTTGAATATTAATAAAAAGGTATACTATTCACAAGTGACTTTAAGTCACCATGTGAATAAGACACAATATTGAATTGGCGAAAGATTTTATTTTGACAATAAAATTTTCGAAAAGCTTTTTTTAATTATAAACATTTTAAGAAAATAAAACTGGTGGGCCTCTTAATTGAATAGAAGGATCAGAAAATCGAACAATTATTTTTTCCTCAAAAAAGCACAAGGACTGTACAATTTTAGGAGATGAAATCTTAAAGATTTTATTTTTGGGAACCTCTAGTTGAGGCATCAACACATCGCATAATTCACACTCATGTTTGGGAGTATAAAGGTGTCCATCGTGGCCACAATCTACTTGCGAGTCATTATGAAAAAGAAACCTATGGCAAGGATCTTTTTCCGATTCTTCCGAACAGCTTTCATGTGTATGCTGATGATCGTGTGCAAAAACATGGTGTAATTCATTGACAAAAAAAGCAGATAAGTAACTCCCCAAAAGCAAAGCTACCGCTAGGCTTTTGATGAAAGTTGAATATGTGCTTTTGTGAATCATTGAAAAATATTTTGAATAAAACTGAATTTAGACGCTTATTCGTATGCAAGAGTACTAACAAATTTAATAAATCTATAATGAAAAGGTAAAACAATTTTACTTAGATGCTTAGTGAAAGACGCTTTGAAGAGATTTGCAATTGTGTTGCATGGAAATTTGCACCTACCTACACAGGTTAGATTAGAAGAATTTTCTTTGAAAAAATCTTTTGGAAAGGTGTATTGGGAATATTGTGAAAAGGTGGGGCGATGGCTTTGGTGGTGATTTTTTAGCCGCAGATTGACGCTGATTTTTTATGATTTTTCTATAATGCGTATTTATTACGTTATAGAAAAATCATAAAAAGGCAGCGTCAATCTACGGCTAAAAAACACGTCTAAGGAAATTATTAATTTTTCACCTGCCTGCTGGCAAAGGCAGGTTATCAATTATTCATTACAACGTTTCATTATAATGCTCACTCAACATTTTATAAATATCAAAACTCGTGAACCCCAATCCTTGAGCAATAATTTTGCAAAAATCAATCTCAGAATCTTCAACTTTTCCGTCCACAAGAATCATCCGAACACAATTATAAAACTGTTCTAGTTTTTCCTCCTCAGTTTTAGGTGGTTGGAAGTCAATCTGTTCTGGATTTTTTATTAATTCTTCAATAGTATCAGTAGCTAAATTTGACCCTTTTCCAATTTTACGAATGAGCATTTTTTCTTTCTCGTCAAACGATCCATCTACATAAGCGATTGCTACTAAATCTCGGAGATGACTCATTTGGTTGGACTTATCTATGGTATTTGACTTACAATTGTATAGCATATTAATTATTTGAGTGAAAAGATGATTAAAAATGGTCAAATTTTGTTCCTAATTTTATTAAAAAATAACCATTGTTTTCTTAAAAAAATATATCTTTGCACCGCTTTTTAAGAAAGCAGTTCCTTGAAATATGATTGAATTAATTTTTTTCCAAAAAAAATCTTAATCAATTATACACTCAAAATGCGGGTGTGGTGAAATTGGTAGACACGCTAGACTTAGGATCTAGTGCTTCACGGCTTGGGGGTTCGAGTCCCTCCACCCGCACTTTTTAATGAATAATTAAGAATGAAGAATGAATAATTTATTGATACGGTGAATTTTTAAGCAGTTTAAAAAATTGCTACTTTCTAAATCATTCATTGTTAATTTTTAATTATTCATTATAAATATCTTTCCTCCCTGAATTTTCGGGATTATATTTTCATCTTAATTTTCTTTTTAATCATTGTTGTTTTTGCGAATGCTAGAACAGCCGAAATATTTTAACTATGCCACAAGTTGTCAGAACGGATATTGACAATTTAAATACTCAACTTGTATTAACTATTGCAAAAGCAGATTATGAACCTAAGTTCAAATCTGAATTAAATAAATACAAGAGTAAAGCTCATATGAAGGGTTTCCGAAAAGGAAAAACTCCTACGGCTTTAATCAAAAAAATGTACGGGAAGCCAATCTTGGTAGATGTCATCAATGAGATGGTACAAAATGAGGTTTTCAACTATATCAAAGAAAATGATATTCAAACGATAGGTCAACCGATTCCATCGGAGGATCAACCTGAGATTGATTTTAATGTGAATTCATTAGCTGATTTTGAATTCCGTTTTGATTTAGGATTAGCACCTCAATTTGAGTTGCAAGGGTTGAGCAAAGACAGTAGCTTCGATTATCATAAAGTACAGATTTCAGAGGAGTTTTTAGATAAGCAAGTAGAGGATGGTCGTATTAGAGTAGGAGAGCGTGCTGCAGTTGAAGATACGATTAAGGAAAATGATGTGATCAACTTGGATGTAAATGAGTTGGATGGTGATGCTTTAAAAGAAAATGGTTGGGCAGCTTCTTTTTCTTTATTGGTGAGTACGATTGGTAAAGAAGAAACGAAGAAAGAAATTCTTACTAAAAAGGCTGGTGATGTGATTCGAGTGAATGTATTCGAATTAGAAAAAGATCGGGATGCTAATTTTGTAAGACAACAAATGTTGGGCGTTCAAGAAAATGATGGTGATGTTGAAATTGGGGAAATGTTTGAGGCAACTATTAAGACCGTCAATCGTATACAACCTGCGGAGTTGAACCAAGAGTTCTTTGATAAATATATGGGCCCTGGCAAAGTAAGTTCTGTTGAAGAAATGAAAGCGTTAATCAAAGAAGATTACGTTAAACATTACGACAAACAGGCAGATGCTTTAGTTTTTAGAGATTTCAATGATTCTTTATTGGAAAAAAATGACTTGCCACTTCCTGACGCGTTTTTAAAACGATGGTTAAAAACTTCTGAGCAAAATGTTAATCAAGCGGATGTGGAAGAAGGTTATGAAGACTTTGCAAAATCATTAAAATGGTCATTGATTCGAGGTGAAATGATTAAAAAATTCAACTTGGAAGTTTCTGATGATGAAGTTTTTGAAGGGATCAAAGAGCAAGTTCGAGGAATGTTCCGACAATATGGAATGGCAGATGCTGACGAATTAATCGTACTGAATACTGCTAACCGAATGGCGGAAAATAAAGAGCAGATGAATAAGGTATATGGCGAGATGATGAATGAAAAAGTTTTCAATGCCATCAAAGAAGCGATTACTTTAAATGAAAAGCCAATTGATCGAGAAGCTTTTGATGATATGTTAAAAGCAGAACGTGAAAAAATGGAAGCAGAACAAGCTGCGGCTCAAGTACAAAGCATTGTCAACACAGCAGATGAAGGTGAAGAGATAGAAGATACCGATGAAGAAGTAGCTGAAGGTGTTGAAAAATGGTAAAATCTTCTTTTGAATTGACTTTATGTATGATATTTTACAAACCCTAATTGGGAGTAAATTCGTCATTAAAAATGTCAGTTTAATCGAAAATCATAAAATAGGTTAAACAAATTTGAATCAAATTGTTTAACATAGTGCAGTTTGCGAATTGGAGGTGATTGACCACCAATTCGCAAACTTATTTTTGAAACAAAAATCCATATTGATGGATGTGAGATATTTGTATTGAGTATTGAGAACCACGTGATTTTAGAAAATCCCAATACACAATACTCACAATCACATATCCAGAAATATAAAATCTTAGTAAACCGCAAAATGTGGAGGGAGTAATTCTAGCACATTTTACACTAAAAAAAATACCGAATATGTTTCCGAAAGATGAATTTAAAAAGTACGCAACGAAGCACCAAGGAATCAGTTCTTTGAACTTGGAACGTTTTGAAAAAGCAAATGCGCAAGGATTTAGAAATAGTTTGACACCTTACGTTATCGAGGAACGACAAATGAACGCTACTCAATTAGACGTTTTCTCTCGATTGATGATGGATAGAATTTTATTTCTTGGAACGGATGTGAATTTTCAAGTAGCTAATATTTTACAAGCTCAATTATTATTCTTAGAGTCAGTTGACCCTAAGAGAGACATTCAAATGTTTATCAATTCTCCAGGAGGAAGTGTGATTGATGGAATGGGAATTTATGATACGATGCAATATGTGAGTCCTGATGTGGGGACAATTTGTACAGGTATGGCAGCTTCTATGGGAGCAGTCTTATTATGTGCAGGTGCTAAGAAAAAACGGTCTGCATTGCCTCACTCAAGAGTAATGATTCACCAGTTATCAGGTGGAATGAGAGGAACATTTAGTGATATGGAAATCAGCTATAATTTCTCTAAACAATTGAGAGAAGAATTATACAATATCCTAGCACTTCATACAGGAAAGTCTTTCGAGCAAATCGAAAAGGATTCCGATCGTGATAATTGGATGAAAGCAAAAGACGCTAAAAAATATGGTTTGATTGATGAAGTATTGGAAAGAAATGCTGGGAAAGAAGACGCGTAATTTTTAGTGATAAGTTATAAATGATGAGCGATGAGTTGAATGACTTATCGCTCATTTTTTTTGATGGTTGGGCTTTGCTAATGGTTAGATGGTTAATGTAGCCTAACAATTTTAAAATATTTCATTCCAAATTAATTCGGGTGTAATCAAAGTTTTACTAACTTTGTATGTTTACTTTTTAAACCTTTATTTGGGTAAATACGTTATATCCCATAATGGTTTTTCAAATAAATAAAACGTTGAAAACCAGACCATTAAAACGATTTTTACAATAATACTCCTAATAAATGCGTAAGACAAAAAATAGTTACCGTTGTTCTTTTTGTGGAAGAGATAAATCTGAAGCATTGATATTGATAGCTGGTATCGACGGGCACATTTGCGAAGTGTGTGTAGAACAAGCTGATGAAATTATTCAAGAGGAATTATTTGCGGATAAACCTGCTGAAGCAAAAGAAGATTTTTTCCTACCTGAAACAGTTACTCCTAAAGAAATAAAAGGGCACTTAGATCAGTACATCATCGGGCAAGATGATGCTAAGAAATTTTTGTCAGTAGCAGTTTACAATCACTACAAAAGATTACGACAAGATGCGATGGATGATGAGGTAGAAATCGAAAAGTCAAATGTTCTTTTTGTAGGTCGAACTGGAACTGGAAAAACATTATTGGCTAAAACAATTGCTCGATTTTTAAATGTACCTTTTGCAATTGTGGATGCAACTGTTTTTACTGAAGCAGGGTATGTGGGAGAAGATGTTGAAAGTATTTTGAGTCGATTATTACAAGTATGCGATTATAATGTTGCAGCTACTGAAAAAGGAATTGTATACATTGATGAGATAGATAAAATTGCTCGTAAATCTGATAACCCATCTATCACTAGAGATGTTTCGGGTGAAGGTGTTCAGCAGGCGATGTTGAAAATGTTGGAAGGTACGATTGTAAATGTGCCACCTCAGGGAGGTCGAAAACACCCTGAACAGAAACTAGTAAAAGTAAATACTGAAAATATTCTTTTTATCTGTGGAGGTGCTTTTGATGGGATCGAAAAGAAAATTGCTAATCGAGTTAATCGACAAGTAATAGGATTCAGTACTGGTAAAAAAGAAAAAATAGATCGTGAAAATCTATTGCAATATATCAATCATCAGGATTTAAAATCATTTGGATTGATTCCTGAGTTGGTTGGGCGATTACCTGTTTTGACTTATTTGGAACCATTGGATTTGGAAGCTTTGCGACGAATTTTGACGGAGCCTAAAAATTCCATCATCAAGCAATATGTCAAATTATTTGCATTAGAGAATATTCAATTGAGTTTCAGTCAAAGTGCGATAGAATTTATAGCGGAAAAAGCATTGGAATATGAATTAGGTGCCCGTGGTTTAAGGTCCATCTGCGAAGCTATTATGACGGATGCAATGTTTGAATTACCTTCTCAAAAAGAGGTTACGGAGTTCGAAATTACTCGATCTTATGCTGTGGAAAAATTGAGTCGTTCGAAATTATCTAAGTTAAGAGCGGCATAAAAGGGCACATTTGAGGATGAAAATGACGATTCAAGTGTGAATTTTTGAATTTTGTCAAATTGCTTTTTTTTAGCAAAAATCACCTTTTTACGGTCATTTTTAACCAAAATAGGCTATTTTGTACTTATTATAAAAATAAATATGTACGATAAAAATGTTAAAATTTGAAAAATATGTACTGTCTTTTTCATTTTTTATTAATTTAGCTGTATCAAATTTATGACTAAAGATTAAAGTCTTAATTGACTTTATATATAATTATAGAGAGAGCGTTTATTGTACTTACCCGTTTCGGAAGCCCTTCTGAAACGGGTGTTTTATTTTATATTTGCATAAAAAACAAATGAGGTATTTTGCTGAACTTTCCTACAAAGGAACAAACTATAGTGGTTGGCAACGACAACCTAATGCTATATCGGTTCAGCAAATAATTGAAGAAGCTTTATCTACCATTTTAAGAACCAGAATTGTAATTACGGGATGCGGAAGAACAGATGCAGGCGTTCATGCAAGTCAATATTTTATACATTTTGATTTTGAGGGAGAAATGCTGGACTCATTAACTAAAAGGCTCAATAAATACTTACCTGCTGATATTGCAATTTCTAGAATTTTTGATGTCGATGAAAAAGCACATACTCGATTTGATGCTAATTTTAGGGCATACGAATATCATGTGATTTTTGATAAGAACCCATTTATGACGGATAGTGCTTTTTATTTTCCATTTGGAAAACAATTGGATTTTAAGCTTATGCAAGAAGCCGCAAGTATATTGTTAAAATATGATTCGTTTTTTCCTTTTTGTAAAACGAACTCAGATGCAAAAACAATGTTTTGTAAAATAGAACGATCTGAATGGGTTTGGGAAAAGGAAGGAAAGCATCTAGTTTTTCATATTGCTGCAAATCGTTTTTTACGAGGAATGGTTCGATTGATTGTTGGGATGTGCTTGAATGTAGGTATTGGAAAAGTGAAAATCGAAGAACTAATAGAAGCAATGGATAAACAAGAACGTTTGAAAAAAAGTTACAGCGTTCCTCCTAATGGATTATTTCTTTCCGAAATTCGATATCCATATTTATAATAAGTCATCTTGAATCGTAAATTTAATTCTTATTAAATAACTTTAATGCAATCAAATAGAAATGAGAAAAACCAATTTCCTTTTATTCATCTTGATTATTTTAATATCGAGCTGCACTTCTAATAATTCTTCCAATACTGAAAAATCAAAAAAGAAATTACCTAAAGGGGATTACTTTGGACTTACAGCAAGCACTACGGCACAAATGTTTGCCAAAGGAATTGTCTCCAGAGAATTTCAAGAATTAAATGCTGTTTTTTCTCCTGATGGAAATGAGTTTTATTTTACCATTGCTGATCCTTTGCGAACTTTTTACACGATTGTTTTTTATAAAAAAAATAAAAATGACGAATGGGAAGGGCCTGAGGTTGCACCATTTTCAGGAAGTTATAGTGATGCCGATCCTTATTTTTCTTCTGATGGAAAGAGATTATTTTTTATTTCAAAAAGACCCATTACAAAAACGGAAACCAAATCAAAGGATTTTGATATTTGGGTAACCGATAGAATAAAAACAGGATGGAGTGAGCCACAACGCTTATCGCCAACGATTAATACAGAGGCCAATGAATTTTATGTTTCAGTTACAGATGATGAATCAGTTTATTATTCAGCACAGTACAAAGGTGGATATGGATATGGCGATATTTATGTTGCAAGGGAAGATGCGAATGGAAAACAGATTGTAGAAAATTTAGGTGAAGCGATTAATACAGATAAAGGTGAAGGTGATCCTTATGTTTCTCCTGATGGAAAAATGTTGATTTTTATGAGTTGGGGAAGGGAAGAAGATTTAGGAGGTGGAGATTTATATATTAGTTTTAAAGAAAATGGAAAATGGTCAAAAGCGAAAAACTTAGGTCCTAAAATTAATTCTAGTGCTTTTGAATATTGTCCTATGTTGAGTCCTGATGGAAAATATTTCTTTTGGACAAGTTATCGATCAAGTCCTATGTACACTCAAACGGCAAGAGATTATGATGATTTTATGGGCAAATTGAATGATGTGGATAATGGTTTGGGAAATGTGTATTGGATAGATGCGAAGGTGTTAGAGGAGTTTCGAGACTGATGAACAAATTAGTAGTATCTTTGTCTTTCTAATAAACAATTATGGAACAGAAGAGACCAGTAACAGATTGGCTACCCATTACTAAAAAAGAGGTAGAAATGCGCGGATGGGACGAACTAGATGTCGTTCTTATCTCAGGTGATGCGTATGTGGATCATCCTGCTTTTGGTTCAGCAGTAATTGGTCGGATATTGGAAAGTGAAGGATTAAAAGTTGGTATTATTCCACAACCTAATTGGCGAGATGATCTTCGTGATTTTAAGAAATTCGGAAAACCAAAAATGTTTTTTGGAGTAACTTCAGGTTGTATGGATCCGATGGTCAATCATTATACCGCAGGTAAAAGAAGACGTTCTACAGATGCTTACACACCAGGTGGAGATGCAGGTTTTCGCCCTGATTATGCAGGGAAAGTTTATACTGAAATTTTAAAAAAATTATATCCTGATGTTCCTGTTTTGGTAGGTGGTATTGAGGCTTCTCTACGAAGAGTGACCCATTATGATTATTGGTCGGATAAATTATTTCCTAATTTTTTAAGTTTGAGTGGTGCGGATATGTTGGTGTATGGAATGGGGGAAATGCCGCTTCGAGAAGTGGTGCGTTTGATGAAAAGAGGAGTGCCATTTTCTAATTTAAAAAACATCAAACAGACTGCTGTTCTTTCTCCTCGAAATGAAGATTTGCCAAAGGTGAAAAAATGGGAGGACTACGAACTTGCTTCTCATGAAAAATGCCAGCGTGATAAAAAAGCTTTTGCTGCCAATTTTAAAATCATCGAACAAGAATCGAATAAGGTGAAAGCTAGGCGGTTGATTCAAGGTTGTGGCGATCATAATTTGATTGTCAATCCACCTTATCCGCCTATGACAGAAAAGGAAATTGATACTTCATTTGATTTGCCATACACGCGTCAACCTCATCCTAAATATTCAAAGCGTGGTTCGATTCCAGCCTATGAGATGATTCGATTTTCAATCAATATGCACCGAGGTTGCTTTGGGGGATGTAGTTTTTGTACGATCTCTGCACATCAAGGAAAATTTGTTTCGAGTCGTTCGGAAGAGTCTATTTTAAAGGAGGTAGAAAAGGTTACTGAAATGCCTGACTTCAAAGGTTATATTTCAGACCTTGGTGGCCCCTCAGCAAATATGTATCGGATGAAAGGAAAGGTGCAATCGATTTGTGATCGATGTGTAGCACCTTCATGTATTCATCCTGTCATTTGTAGTAACTTGGATACCAGTCATAAACCGTTGACAAATATTTATCGAAAAGTAGATGCGAATCCAAAGGTAAAAAAAGCATTTGTTGGAAGTGGAATTCGATATGATTTGCTGGCAGATAGTTATAATAAAAATTCGGATGGGAGTGAAGATGAGTACATGGAGCAGTTGGTGACCTGTCATGTGAGTGGTCGATTAAAAGTTGCCCCTGAGCATACCTCTGATGAGACTTTAAAGGTGATGCGGAAACCTTCATTTAAACATTTCCATGAGTTTAAAAAGAAGTACGAGTTTTATAATAAAAAACATGGATTGAATCAACCATTGATTCCTTATTTTATAAGTAGTCACCCTGGTTCGACAGAGGAAGAAATGGCTAACCTCGCCGCAGAGACAAAAAGCATGGGATTTAAGTTAGAACAGGTGCAGGACTTTACTCCTACGCCTATGACGGTGGCGACAATTATTTATTATACGGGTTTGCATCCTTATTCTTTGAAGCCAATTTATACTGCTCGATCACCTAAGGAAAAGAAGCGACAACATTTGTTTTTCTTTTGGCACAAAAGAGAAAATTATCAGGTGATAAAAGATAAGTTGACTTCGATGGGAAGGGAAGATTTAATTGAGAAATTGATTAGTGATAAAAAGCGACATAATAAAAGAGTGATTTTGAATGGTAGGCACAATGATAAAGTAATGGAAAAGTATAAGAAAAAGAAGAGAAGAAAAAAACGGTGATTGATTAGGATTTTTGATGTGGTGCCATCTCACCATATAGTCTTAAATCAAAAAAAGTTTAGCCATTTTAAGATGACTAAACTTTTTTTAAAAATATAATTTGAGAAATTAGATTCTATTCGTCAACCAATTATCAATAGTATCTTCTTCACATTTCATCCATGTAGGAATTGGATCTCCAGTTTCTGAAATAAAAGTAACTTCTCCTTGATCTGTAACACGATATTTCCAAACATGTTTTTTGCCATCATCAATATAGGAACCGAATTGTAAAATATATTCCAACTCCCATCCTTTAGATATTCTTTCAATTTTAATATCATTTCCAGCAATACTTGGAACGCCCAAATCTATTTCTGCAACTCCTTCAATATTATAAAATTCATTAGAAAGCGCTGCCATATTGAGCGGCTTTTTACTTCTAATTGTAATGGCATCTTGAGTACTGTTCCATTGAACATGCTTGCTGATTACCAAATTATATTCATCCAATAATTCGTTAATATCGTCACTATCTGTTTCACTCACACCTTGTTGAAGTGGAATAGCCCAATCTACATTTTTATCAAAAATTACATTGAAATGATCTATAGATGGATTTGGAAAAGTGTGAACATTACATTTAGCAATAGATTGAGCTGTCTCATCATTTTGATAAACAGTAACTAATGCTTGATAAATACTTTCTACATTTCCTGGAGAAATGATGATATTTTGATAACGTAACTCCTCTTTATCTGCTTCCATTCGGAGCGCTAATCGAGCAGCATCTCTTTTAAATTTTCTTTCTAGTTTTCGAGATAAATCACCTTTTGAGGTCTTAGCTTTTGGAGTATCTCCTTTTGCTAAAAGTAAATTTGGTGATTGAGCAGTAAGGCTAATACTTACCCAGCAAAAAGAAAATAACAATAAATTTTTTAAGATTCTCATACGATACAAGTTGTTTTCACAATAATCTTTTGATAATATAATTGTTAATTGATTACCTAATTGGATTATACTTCCAATTTTGTGACATCAATCTTTACGACTTAAAATTAAAAGTATAGGGAAAACCTGCCTTTTAAATTAAAGTCGTGACTCTAATAATTAAAATTTTCGTGGGTATGTTATTCTCTGGTGTGTTGCGTTATTGAAAAACAATAACAACAATAATAAAGGAAAAATAATGCCAGTTTTCTAGCTCTCTAAAAGGTTATTTTTGATTGATATAGTTGAATTTTATGGTTTGAACATATTTAAGAAAAAGAATTCAAATCAAACGAAAAACCATATCAATCAAGGTAGATCATCTACTCTACCCGATGGTTTTTATATGCCTTTCCTCTGGAACTTTTCGGAGCTTTTTTTATCCTTTTTCTACCAATATTTCGTGCCTCTGGCACTTATCTAATCTTGCAAGTGCCAGAGGCACGAAATATCGGTAGAAAGAAAATTAAGCTAATTGTTAGTTTTCGAGTTCCAGAGGAACGGCATATAAAAACCATCGGGTAGAGTATAGATTATCATAATCAGTTAATTAAAATTCATAACATTTTACATTTTTACCGCCCCGTCTTCCACCTCCACCAAGATTAAGACCAAGGTTAAAAGGATTGATTTTTAATGCAATATAAAAGTCCGTAGAATCAAGATTTCCTTTACGGATAATACTTCCAATATCATCACTTCCGATGGTTAAAAAAGCCAGTCGAAGAGAGGTACCCATTGCGAGTTTTTGATAATTTAATAAAACGAAAGGCATAGAAGCACCAAACCATCGATGCTCAAATCGAGGAGCAACGGCTAGTAGATTATTTCGAAGTAAACTGTTGGTACCCATTGGGATACGTTGTACCAAAACGCCATGAACATAAACATTAGGAGCAATCATATAATCTCCTTGAATACTTAATGCTCCAGGCAAACCAATTCTAAAACTACTCGATTGAAGAGAAGCATCTGGATCGCCAAGTCCTATTTGACTTAGGAGATTGATTCTATCACGATTGGTAACCCCTTCAAATGATGTTTTAGGAAAAACAACTAAAGTGTCAGTTTCAATATTATGAACTTCAGCATTTCTGCTTAGTTCTATTTGCCCTAAGTCAAGTAGTGAAGCACCAATTTTCCATTTGTAATGATCTTCATCACCTTCATATACATAAGTAAAACCTAGATCAATACCTACTCCAAAACCGTTACTAGATGGGCTTGGATCATCACCTTCGAGGTTACTATTTGTTACACCATAATTAAGGTGAGGACTTTGAAATAATAATGTATCTCCAGGGATTTCTGCAGATGGGGTAGTTCTCTTGGAATGCATATATCCTGCTTCAAATGCATTAATAAACTTCAAATTAATCCCTGCTCCAATATAACCATCATAGGTATCAAATCTTGCTGAGTAATTAAGTCCAAGTTCTCCCCATACCATAGCAGATGCTTTAAAATTTTCAACATCTATAAATTCAAAAAAAGGAGTATCAAAAAACACATTATAATTAAGTGAAGCAGGAATGCTGTGTGTACTAAAAGCGGTTCTACCATTGAGAAATAAACCGAAGGAGTGCCCATTTCGTAGTTTAACCATAAATGATGGCCCCATTCCATTAGCAAACATGGTCAAGTATTTAGCTTTATCATCCGAATAAAAATCTCCTATTAAAGTATTAGGACCAACATCTGATGGGCTTTCAATATCTCTTCTTAGAGTGAAATTTTCAAAATTTCGAGCAAATCGTGAAATATTTGAATCTTCCACATATCCATAATTGGTAGCTCCAAAAAATCCTCCTCCGAAAAGATTAACATCCCATGAAAATAGGCTAGTAACATTATGTGATGGATTCATTAAAACTCCATGAATTCCAGAATAATTATCAGTACGTAAACCAAGTTGTTCTTGGGAAAATAAATTAAAAGAGAAAAAAAGCAGGATAATAAAAGTTATAAAACGCATAATTTAGGCATTGTTGAATTAATCAGTTTTGATTGGAAACTGTAGAGTTTAAAAGAATCAAAAAATAAAATGTAGCTGTTAGTCAGAGAATTAAACGGAGGGGCAAAATTAATATATAGTACCAAGTATTAAAACTGTGTACGAATAGAATTTATTTTTTATTAGAAAAAATATGTCCAAATTTTGGGGATAAAAATAATACATCCAATCAATGCTGCACCAATAGCTGCTAATAAAACTGCTCCAGCAGCTACATCTTTGGTTTTTCCTGCCAATGGATGAATTTCTGGGGAAACCAAATCTGTTAAATATTCAATTGCGGTATTCATTCCTTCAGCGCACAAAACCAATGCCATTGCTAAAATAAGCAAACACCATTCAGTATGATTTACGGAGAAAAATAAACCGCCTGCGATAACAAGTAGCGTTATCGCTAAATGAATTTTAGCATTTGGCTCTGTTTGGAATAGCAACCAAATTCCTTTCAAGGCATATTGAAAACTTTTGATGCGTTCCTTTATCATTGAGGATGAATAGGATTAAACTGGTAGTAGCCTTTTACTCCCAAGTAATTAGAATTAGTAGATCGTAAATTCTCAAAACCCGTACATGAAAAATGATCTGAAAAGAAAATATGACTACTAGGAGGATCTAAAAACCCACTTATAAGACCTCCCGTTTTAGCTGCCGGAGAAAAGCCTCTTCTACTATCTTTTAGGTTAGCGTTGGTTCTAAAATCTAAGATTTCATCAGACCAAGTCACTACATTATAATCTGCTAAAGTAATTACAGGAGCATTCACTTCTTTTACTTTATCAGCCACTCGTTTTAACAGTTTTGTTAGTCTATCATAATCTTTTGAATAGAATGGGCGTAAAGTATTTGAACAAATAAAATACAATTCTCTACCATTTCCTTCTGTTTTTATACTCCCCATGACATTGGGTAATCCTTCTATAAAAAAAGTATCTTGATTAAAAATTTCATATTTAGAAAAAACGGTTATCGCAGGATCAAAACCAACTCGTGCCGTACAATAAGGATATTTTTCAGATAAAGTATCTTTTAAAAATTCATATAAAAAAGGATCAATATCAGGAACAGTTAACAATGAAGCCTCCGAGGCAAGCATGGCTGCTATCGTTCCATCAGGATCTTCGTTAATATTCGAAATATCCATCAAGGCAACTTGTATAATCGCTTGATCTTGAATGATTTCTGGATTCCTAAGTTCAGCATTGGTATTAATTTTCAGATGGATAGCGAGAATGGAACAAGCAATAAAACTTGCAAACATCAACCGAGGTTGTTTGAGCAGGAGAAAAACAAGACCTAATAGTAAATATCCAAACATGATCTGAACTGCAAATTCAGACATAGATTTGAAAAAATAATTTTGAGGAGTGAAAATGCAAAACATCGCCCCTAAAATCATCATACCAGTTATAGTGTACTGGATAAACTTATTATTTAAAATCTTTGTCATCATACTTAAAGACGTAAAGATAGGTTTTTAAGGAAAAATAGTTCGATCAAGTGCTTAACGCAAGTTATTAGGTGTGATTAGGCATTGCAAATGTACAATTAAATAAATATCAATCCAATTTCCCACCTACAACACAAGTAGATTTAAATTGCATGACATTTTTTTCAGGAGAAAAAATTTCTGCTAGAATAATGTAAATACCTATTCTTGCTTTTCGACCTTCATTAGTCAAACCATTCCACTTGAGCGTTCCTTCTAATGCCAATAATTCATTTTCAAATAAAGTTTTTACCAATCGACCTTTGGCATCAAAAATATTTACAGTAGCCAAATAGCCTTGAGTCGATAAATTATAATCGATAGCTAGAAAATCTTTAAAGCCATCACCATCTGGCGAGAATACTTTGTCAGGAATATTAAAAATTTCATCAGCAGAATTTTGAAGTCGAAACTGAGAATTTTGATAAGTAGGTGTACCGCCTCCAATTACGGTTGAAGCAGAATGCCAATTCGATTGATTTTGAGTAGGTGCATCAAAACTAATTCTTTCTAATGAGATGCCTTCATTATCATCTATCAATGGATAATGAAAACCTTCATCATAATCAAAGGAATCTATCATCACAGTATCTAATCCATATTGAGTGAAGAGACTTACATTACCTGCTGCATCATTAAAAGCAGGAATGCTATTTTCAAAAATAACATTGGGATTCTGAACGGTATAATTTTCTAAAACAAAATCTAAATTACTCGTAAAAACAACAAACTCTCCTGGCTGCATAATGTATGATGTTTCAATATCTTTATCTCTACCTGAAGTTCGCTGAGTATTTGAAATAAATAAATCAGAAATCTCCAAAAATTTACCCGACCGATTATAAATTTCTACATAATCACTTCCACCTGTAATGGGGTTAAAAAGAATCTCATTAATGACTAAATCCTGAGGTTCTATCTCTACTCCGATCAAAAATGTAAAAGGAATATTTTGTTCTAACATTGCAATTCCAATTTCATTTTTTACATTTTCTACTGTCAAAATATAAGAGGTGTTATTCGATAGTGGTTGAGCCAAATCCAATGACACACGGAAAGGCTCCATTATATCAATATTTATTATTTCAGGATTTCCGATTCCGTTATCGATGGTGTAATTTATTGATAATGAGCCAGTTGTGGAGTCAATTGTGTTGCTGAATTCCACCTCTATTTCAGTAGGACTTAATGCTAAAACATTGATGACTTCCAATGTCTCAAAGTCAACCTCAAATGTGGTATTGATGGTATTGATAACATTTTCTTCTTGATCTTTTATATTTTGAATTTCTAGTTCGTAGGTAGTTTGGTTCACTAAATTATCATTGAGTGTCAGGATAACATTTCCAGAATTAGATGCCTCCCAAGCAGCAACAATAGGATTTTCGATACCATTATTGATAAAATAATTATTGATATCCGAAGCAGAAGATTCATCAAGTGGTTCATCAAATTCTAGTTCAATTTCATTCAATGAAATTGGATTAATTGCAATAATTTGAGGGGGAGTTACATCTGGAAGTAATTCTGTAATTACAATGTTATCAAAAGAAAAGTTGCTTGCGTTTGAACTAGAATATTTACACCATAATCCAAAAAATAAGTTACCTCCTACATAAGTATCATCAAATCCCGTTGCTTCAAGATTTAGAATATTACCATTCTCATAATTTGCAAAAATAGCCCAATCACCATCATGACTTCTTTGAACTTTGATTTTTGCTATTGCGGGATCTTCGCTTAAAGCGCCAAGTGTTGCTTTTGCAATTTCAGATTTGCTAGTACCATCAGATCGATAAAGCGTCAAGGCATCATCAGCACCTGATTCACCAATTTCTAAAAAATATCCATCGACATCAGGAAAATTAGTAGTATTGGCTTGTAAATAAATACGAAGTCGGTTATTGAGTGAAGGTGCAAAATCCATTCGGAATTCCATTTCCCAAACTGTACTATCAGGAATCGTTACGGAAGAATACAAAATAGATGTATCCGGGCCGGCACCATTGAGCTGTAATCTAAAATCTCCATTGACAATAAAATTGCTTACATCGCCATTCCAAGTTGGGTTATTAGAAAAGTTTCCATCAGAAAAATCATCAGTAAACTGTGCAGTTAAAGATTGGAAAAAAAGAATAAAAAGGCAAACAATTTGTATGTGTTTCATATGAAAAATATGCGGTAAATTAATTTTCAATGTATATTTGTAATCCCTTTTCAAATATCTTAGAATGTAACACTTTTTGCCAAAATCAGTTTTAAATTGTCAAAGACATTACAATTCTAATGAAAAACCTAATTACAAATTTAGGGATGCTTAAATTAAAATTTAATTAATCCTTAGAATAAAAATCAAATTACATTTTTTCACGTAAAATTTTTTACAAAAACTTAAGATTATGAAAGTCGCAGTAGTAGGTGTAACAGGATTAGTGGGTACAGTAATGTGTGAAGTTCTAGAAGAACAAAACTTTCCGATTACTGAATTTTTACCTGTAGCATCTGCCCGTTCGGTGGGCAAAACCATCACTTTTAGAGGAAAGGATCATACCGTCATTAGCATGGAAGATGCCGTAGCCGCACGAGCGGATATTGCTATTTTTTCAGCAGGAGGAGGCGTTTCCAAAGAATGGGCACCTCGATTTGCAGAAGTTGGTACGACCGTTGTTGATAACTCTTCAGCATGGCGAATGGATCCTACCAAAAAATTGATAGTACCAGAAATCAATGCTGATATTCTAACTGAAAATGATAAAATTATTGCCAACCCTAATTGCTCTACTATCCAAATGGTAATGGCGTTGGCTCCTCTGCATAAAAGATATGGAATCAAACGATTGATTATTTCGACTTACCAATCAATCACAGGTACTGGTGCCAAAGCCGTAAATCAATATGAAGCGGAGAAGGAAGGCAAAACACCAGAAGAGATGGCTTACCATTATCAAATCATGGATAATTGTATTCCACATTGTGATATTTTTTTGGAGAATGATTATACCAAAGAAGAAATGAAACTGGTACATGAAACCCGAAAGATTCTTCGAGATGATGATTTAAAAATTACGGCAACTGCAGTTCGAGTACCCGTTCAAGGAGGACACTCTGAAAGTGTAAATGTTGAATTTTTTAGTGATTATAATATCCAAGAAGTACGTGATATCTTAACGGCTACACCTGGTATGATTGTTCAAGATAATGCTACCAATAATGAATATCCAATGCCTCTTTTTTCAAAAAATAAAAATGAGGTCTTTGTAGGACGACTTCGAAGAGATGAATCCGCAGAGAATGCACTTAACATGTGGATCGTAGCAGATAATCTTCGAAAAGGTGCAGCTACTAATGCAGTCCAAATTGCAGAATATTTGGTCGCAAATAATTTAGTAGGAGCTATGGTCGAAAAATAAAATACGTTAGACGTTCCAGGTTTTTCAAAAAAACGTGGAACGTCCAACAGAAACCGTCTAACATTTCTAAAACTTATTAAATTAAAAATTTGTGCTTTATTACGTATTTTTTTAATTTTAGGAGAAACAAAACGAAAACAACTGATATAACGAGAACCACCTGTCTATTTTTTACGTAAAAGAAAGGTGTAAAATTTACCAATTGATTTATTTTAGAAGTGTTGAATCTACTTAGAAAATGAAGTTGAAAAAGTTTTATGTAGTTGATAATCAATATATTACATTTAATTCTTTCATTTTTATAAATTAGTATCTTCACCAACTTACAGTATATTTTGTTAATTTATTAGATACCGAGTATGAAGACCAAATTAGTACTTTGGGGCAGAAACGCCCAAGATGAAAGAGTTTTAATTGCATTGCGATTACAACCAAAGGCCAATAAAGTTGACCTTTACACATTTCCTGAAGCCATCGCTACAGAAGATTTTTCTCAAAAAATGCTTAATGAGTGGCGAAATGGAACAGATGTCCCTTTTCCTGAAGGACATACCCATCAAGAAAAAGTACTTTCCGTTACGGAAAGTTTATTACCTGAAGACTTAAAAGTAGAACGAAGTGATCTCATTAACCGTGCACAAACGGAATGGCATTTTATCGTGCTATCTTCTAAGTTGAATGAAACTTATCAAGCAGAGTTGCAAGACCTAAAAGAGCGAGTCGAACAACTATCAGGTTATAGCGGAGAAGTTTGGGAAGAGCTCAAAGGATTTTGGGCAAAGGTGCAAGATCAAATGCGTGAGCGAAATTTATTTCGAGAGCATGCTGATGAATTGAAAAACACTACGAACGATTTGTTTGGGAAAATGAAGGATATGCGGAAAACTTTGGATAAAGAATTCCAAACAGTTTCGGAGCAACACCTCAATGAATTTAAAGAGACCCTTGGTGGTATCAAAGAGCGTTTGGAAAAAGGTTTGAACCTCAATGGAATTTTTGAGGATTTGAAAAATGTGCAACGCAAATTCAGAGATACGAAGTTGACGAGAGATCATCGGAGTAGTGTGTGGGATCAACTGGATGGACTATTCAAAGAAGTAAAAACTAAAAGATATGGAGGTGATTCCAAAGCTGGCAATACCTCTCCTTCAGAAAGATTGAAGAGAAGATATGATGGCTTAATCAATGCTTTAGGAAAGATGGAGCAATCCATCAATCGAGATAAAAAAGAATTAGATTTTCAAGATAAGCGAGTGAGTAATTCTGCGGTTGGGCAATTGGAAGCTCAACTGAGAGAAGCAAAGATGATGATGATAAAAGAGCGAATTCGTTCTAAGGAAGAAAAATTGGGAGAAATGTTGCAGACCAAAACTGATTTGGAAAAACGCATGGAATCTCAAAAAGAAAAAGATGCTCAACGTGCTGAACGTGATAAAGTAAGAGTCGCTAAAGAAGCTGCTGCGCAAAAGATAAAAGCTGAAATTCAAGAGAGAGAAGCTGCTAGAGCCGATGATTCTGATAAATTGGAAAAAGCTGCTGAAGTATTAAAAGGTAAAAAAGAACCTACAGCAGCAGAGGAAGAAACGGTTGCTGACAAAATAGTTACGACTATTGAAGAAACATTGGAAGATGTAGTAGATACTGTTAAAGCGGTGGCTCATGTAGTTAGTGAAAAAATTGATGAAGCTGTAGAGCAATTCAATGAAAAAGAAACTACATCAGAAGAAACACCTAAAGCAGAATCGAAAGAAGCACCTGTAACTGAAACCACTAAGATTGCTGATTTTGCAACTAAAGATGACTTAAAAATGGTGGAAGGAATTGGCCCTAAAATTGAGCAGTTACTCAATGCTGCAGGGATCACTACTTTTGCTGGTTTAGCTGCAACGGATGCTGATAAAGTAAAAGGTATACTTGCTGAAGCGGGCAATCGGTACAAAGCTCATGATCCTACTACTTGGCCTAAACAAGCTGATCTTGCTGCCCACGGAAAGTGGGATGAATTAAAGAAATGGCAAGATGAATTAGATGGTGGGAAAGAAGTGAAAGCATCTTCTGAGGAAGAATAATAGGACGTACTCCCGAACTTCGGGATTGACGTACACTTCGTTTGACGTATGTTCCCTGCGCTCTCTACGGACGCTGCGCTTGACGTTTCGAAAATTTTTGATAAAAAAAAACTCATTGCAAAATTAACTTGCAATGAGTTTTTTTATTTGACAACTTGTCCCGTCGTAAGTAAAACGTCAAGCGCAGCGAACGTACGTCAAACTATTATTCAAAAATAACTTTCCTAGTAATTGCACCTGCTTCAGTTTGTAAAACTACTAAGTACATTCCTTTCGTCATACCAGAAGATTTTTCAATTGTAAAAGTAGAGTTTCCAATTCCTATTTGACCTTGAAAAATCACCTCTACTTTTTTTCCAGAAAAATCATATAATTCAAGCGTTGCATTTTGAATTTCATTTTCCAAATCAATTGTTACGTTTGCAGTTGTAGAAGTTACAGTTGGGTGAACTTTCATTGCGCTAACTAATGTATTGAGATCATCAGCACCTACACCTATTGTAAAATCCGTTGTAATATTGGCATTGACAAATTGATACTCATCGTTTTCTTTTTTCCAAATAATGGAAACGAATTCCAGATGGTCAATGTTCCAATCTGCATCTATTGTAATAGTATTGTTATGCTCAACTTCTGCGCCAGTAGCAACTGCACCATTTACGACTAGCTCTCCAAAAGTTTCAGAAGTAACACTACCTCTCAATATCTTTTCATGAATAGCGTCAGCACCTTGTCCTGCTTGTTGGTTCACCACTTCATTTTCAACAATATAACTTGCTACATAATATTCTCCCGTTGCATCCTGAAAAAATTTAGTGGTAGTATTGAATTGCAATTCTTCTGTGGAAGCAATATGAGTAACATTTATACCAACGTTAGCAAGAGGCATTTCTAATGCATTCGCATCTACTGCATCTTTAATAGTTGTTCTTTTTGTACTCGCATTACCTGATGTAATACTTTGATGTACATTGTTTAGGAAAAAAGAAGGTTGAAAAGCTGCATTCACATTAGCTGCCATCTCATCAGCAGAAACATTAAATAAGTCACCAGAGTAATGGGCAGTAATCAAAACCGCATTGTCTTGATTGTCTTCAACAAGGTTTTCAAACATATCCCATGCCCATCCTCCACAAGGTGGACACCATGTGGCAGATACTTTAATCAATAGACTACGCTGTTCTTGAGGAACTTGCGCAAATATTTGAAGTGAAAAAATAAAAAGAAGAGAAAAGAGTAAAAGTTTCTTTTTCATGTGGATTGATTTAATTGTTATTAATTCAGAAATGTAATTTTTTTATTAAGGGAGTAGGAATTAAATAACCTACCCGTATGAAGAGATTATTTCTTAATATGAGGAAATGAAAAAATTAAGGCATACCCTTCGGTACGGCTTCATTTTTTCATAGCGAAGCGAAATCATATTGAAAAAGAAGCCTTCAGATGGGGAGGTTATTTATTTCCTACTCCCTTAAAGTATTCCACAAAAATAATGCAGAATAGGCAAAATATAAGATTAGGTCATATAAGTGTATTGAAAGGGACGAATTTTTTATCCAAAAACAACAAAACCGTCAGAAACAAAAGCATCTGACGGTTTTAAAATAAAATATATAAGGGAGATAAACTTTCCGTAATTACCAACTTCTTGCATAATTAACCCGCTTTCCTTTCCCTCCAGGATCATCCATACATCCAGGTTTTAATTTATCAAAAAGATATTTTAATGCAGAAGCTCTCTCTTCATCACTTTCTAGTGGTGCATACTCAAATCCACAAATGTAGCTTTTGAGATTTTCCTCAATTTGAGGATCTTGATTAGTTTCCAAATGTTGCATCATGCTCTCATGTAAATTCTCAGTACTGCCAATATAAAAGCAGTCCCATTTATTATTTTCCATAAGAACATAAAGTAGATAAATACCAGAGGTTGCTGGCACTTTGTTTTTTATATACCGCTCACGGTATGGCGTGTTAAATTTAGACCAATTCAAAAACATAATTGTATAGTGTATCAGTAAGTGATTAAAATCAGTTTACCTCAAATATACAATATCTAGGTATTGAAAGTTTGAAAAAATCTTTTTTTGGAAAAGTGATTTATGTAACGGTTCATTTTAACATAAGAGCGGTATACGTATTTTTTTTTTGAATATTTGTTTTGTTTGTATATTGTTATAATGTCGGCTATTGGACGTATGGTTTTCTATAAGGAGAAAGTAATCAACGCTAATTTTCTTGGCTTTCACAAATTCCGTGTTTTGAGCCAGGCTTTTAATTTTTACCTGACCACGAAATTTGTCAAAGAACGATTTTCTTTAATTCTCTAAAGGTCTTTTGGTAAAATGCCGTTCTAAAATTGCTTCCAAAAACTGTTGATCTATTTCATCGAAAGAATTTTTTAAAGAACTATCAACATCAAAAACTGCAATCAATTTTTTATCATTATCAAAAACAGGGACAACAATTTCTGATTGCGAATTTGGATCACAGGCGATGTGTGCAGTACCTTGAGCCAATGCATGTACATCTGCAACTAGTTGTGTTTTTTCCTCTCTTGCAGCTTTTCCACATACTCCTTTTGAAAAATCAATATGCAGACATCCTAAAGTACCTTGATAAGGACCAACTATCAATTTTCCTTCGTGTACCAAGTAAAATCCAACCCAATAATAATAGGGTAGGTATGTTTTCAATATACAATTGATCGTAGACATTTTAAGAATCATATGAGATTCCGAATCTAAATTGGCATCAATTGCCATTACGGCCATTTCGTAGGCTGCCTTTTTTTCATCAACTCCTAAGTTTTTAGAAGGGTTGATGAAATAGGGCATTTCTTGTGAAGCACTCATGTGTTTTGTGATTTTTTTATAGCCGCAGATTTACGCTGATTTTTTATGATTTTCTTCTATCGCAATTATCGGAAATCATAAAAAATCAGCGTGAATCTGCGGCTAATAAATTCTTTTTCAATTTGTAAGATGAACAAAACAGTTTTACTTTCAAACTGTTTAACTTAATTTTTTTTACAAAAAACACATGCGTTATATTTCACTAATAAATCAATTCGCAATTAATATCTTTAGTTGAGATCGAATTTAACTGTAAGGTTTTCTGATTGACCAACCATGCTTTTATAATATTTTCTGAAGGTTCCGTTTCGTTTCCTCCTTCGTAGATAGCAATGATTTGACCATTGATTCTTTCTGAACTACAAAAGTCTGTTGTGATAAATTGATCTTGTTTCAAAACAATCTTTTTGGAATCTAATTGTCGAAACATCGCTTCTCCATTTTTTTGATGACGAATTTCTTCTAGGATAAGCAATTTTTCTTTTCGATTTTTAAGATTGACATAAGTTCCAATTGAAAGTTTTTTGCCTAAAAGAATTCCATTTTCCTCTTCGTAATTTTCGAATCCTGAGATTTCATTTAACTCAGAATACCAACCATCTTTTAAATTTTGTGTGTCATTAGTGTTGAGGGGCATAGCTGCAGAAGCTAATTTTACGGTTATTTTTTCATTAGGGTTGTACTGGGAATGACAGGATGCTAAAAGCAAAATCGCAAGGAACAAAATAGGGTTTTTCATAGGGTAATTTTTTTAGTCATCAAATCTCAAATCACTCTGCTTCTTAATCTACTAATCATCATTTTTCAAAATGTAAACCTGTTATTTTTTAAAAAACCCAAATAGAATTTTTCGTTATATGTCGTAAAGGATTGATTATCAGGTGTTTAACCTTAAAAATAAAAGTGGATAATTTTTTCTAAAAAATTATAGTTCTGTTAATGGACAAGCAGTTGTGGTAGAAAATCCAGTAGGTGGAAGATTTTTTATTCCTTCTCTTAATTAATTCAAGTTGCGGATAATTTGATTTGAGATTGTGGGTATTAAGTATTGGTACTACGAACCATTCTCAATACTCAATATAATTTCGAAACTAGATTATTATATTTTTTGCGTAACATCAGTTAATTATTCATTTAAGTTTTAATAATCAAAATCAAAATCAAAATGTCAATCAAAATCAAAACACGAATGGTGAATCACCAATATTCGATATTCATTTCAAAATATTCGACAACTCAAAAATTACCGAATCACAACTTTTTTCCCCACCAACGCATCCTGAAATTTCACCCTAACCCAATACACTCCTTTCGGCAAGTGCTCAGTCGAGACTTCATGTAAACCTTCCGTTATTTTTTCTTCTAACAATAAACTTCCATTAGAATTGAATAGTTGTAAAAACCCTTCTTCGTTTTGATTTTTTATAAAAAAAACATCGCTAGCAGGATTTGGAAAAATAGATAAATTATCTTCAATGGTAAGTTGTTCGGTACTTGTCAAATCATCAATCTGTTGAAAAGTACCAAAGAAAATATATCCTGCAAAGATTGCAGGAGTCACGCACTCTCCATGATCAAAATCAGAATTCAAATTCAATGCATCCAAATCAATTGCTCCCAAAGCATTCATAACAGAATCAGCCACTACGGCATTCATAAAAGGAACTTGGTCATCTGCTTGGCAATAGTAAAGTCGGGTAGGAGCTTGTGGTGCCCAGTCATGAACATCATTGTCTCGAAGTGCGATATTGAAAGGATGATTTGGATTATTAGAAACATTAGCGATTACAGAATCCTGTAACATTTTAATGGTAATAGGCCCGCCAAAATCTTGAGTTAACATACTCATCAGCGTTTGATTTAGATTGTCAAGTGTGATGTTTCCATTATAAAATTCTTCAATAATTACTGCGTAGTCAGGCTTAAAAGTATCCTCAAGGTTATTGAATAAATTTCCATATACAGTCTGATAACTCAATATGGTATATGGTAAATATGCTACAAAATTGTACGGTGCTTCCGACAACATAAAATCATTCATCACTCCTGAAATACTATAAGGGCCAGACATCGGAGCAGAAGCTGTAACTGGAATTGTTGAACTATAATTTTCTTCGAGTTCACGTTGAAGAGCTGCCGCCGCATGTCCTCCTTGTGAATATCCTGTTATAAAAAATTGATTATTGAAATGAATGTCATTATTGTTTAAAAAAGTAATTACTGCAGCCCTCATATCAATGGCAGCCGAAGCCTCGGAATGTCGATGTACATAAGGATGAAAACCTCTACTTTCACCTAGTCCTAAAAAATCTGGAGCAAAAGTAATATATCCTACACCTGCCCATACTTCAGCAGCTTGATAACCGCCTTGTAAGTTGGAAGGGACATCAGTTTTAGAACCGATCGTACCATGTTGATAACATAATAAAGGGAAAGCTTTATTGGTTGCTTCGGGAATAGAAAGTAAACCAGAAGCGGTATCCAAAACGCCCTGAACATCCAAAGTGGTATATTCGATTTTATAATGATCGACATCGAAATCAAAAATATTGAAACCATATTGTGCAGCTAAATTATCTCCAGTTTGAAAACCAAGATATTCTGAATCAATTAAGTCCTGAGAAAAAACAAGATGAAAAGAACTTAAAATTAAAAAGAGTGTAAGAGGTAATTGTTTGGACATATTTATTTTTTATGTTCATTGATAAATTTGCGAGATTTGTCAATGAACGATTATTAAAAAAATAAATATAGCAAATACTATAAAGCATTTAGAATTTTCAATTAGTTTTGATTTTAATCAATATCAAATTCGATCTATGAAAATAAATGGTAAACATCATCATACAATTTGGCTAAAAGATGACGATGAGCAGGTTGTTCAAATCATTGACCAACGTGCGCTACCTCATGAATTAGTCATTGAAGATTTGAAATCTGTCGATGATGTTTTCATCGCCATTAAAGATATGCATGTCAGAGGGGCACCATTGATAGGAGTGACTGCTGCCTTTGGAATGTACTTTGCAGCACTCGAAGCCTTTGATAATCAAGAGTTTACAAAATATGTAATCGCTTCTGCTGAAAAACTAAAATCAGCTCGACCGACTGCTGTCAACTTGGCCTGGGCAGTCGATTATCAATTGACCTTACTTTCTAATAATCCAAAAAGCTTACCTGCTACACTTTTGGAAAATGCTTTGACTATAAAAAAAGAGAGCATTGAACGGTGTCGAAAAATCGGAGAATATGGTTTTCCTTTGATTGAAAAAATTTATAAAAAAAAACATCGACCTGTCAATATTTTGACACATTGCAATGCAGGTTGGTTGGCTTGTATTGATTACGGAACGGCAACTGCGCCTATTTATGCTGCACATGATAAAGGCATTCCTGTGCATGTTTGGGTAGATGAAACTCGCCCTCGAAATCAAGGTGCTCGAATTACTGCCTTTGAGTTAAAAGAGCATGGAATTCCTCATACTGTAATTACCGATAATGCTGGAGGACATTTGATGCAACATGGCGAAGTGGATTTGGTGCTCGTCGGTACGGATAGAACGACGCGTGATGGCGATGTTTGTAACAAGATAGGCACGTACCTCAAAGCATTGGCTGCAAAGGATAATGGAATCCCATTTTATGTAGGTGCGCCTTCGAGTAGTATTGATTTTTCGATTAGTGATGGAATTAAAGAAATTCCGATAGAACTAAGAGGGGAGGAGGAAGTAAAATATATTCAAGGGGAACATGATGGTACGATTAAAAAAGTATTATTGACTCCTGCGGAAAGCCCTGCGGCTAATTATGCATTTGATGTAACACCTGCTCGATTGGTGACTGGATTGATTACGGAACAAGGTATTTGTGAAGCAAGTCGAAGAGGATTGATAAAATTATTTCATTGATAAAAAATGAACCACGGACGCTTCGCTTGACGAACCACGGTTCTAAATATTGTGAACTCGTGGTTCGTCAAGCGAAGCGTCAGAGGTTCGTTAAAGAAT
>CAKZSH010000149.1 GCA_937918905.1 uncultured Saprospiraceae bacterium | reverse complement strand
GGTACAGCAATGGGAATAAGGGAACAAGGGAAGACGGATTTATGATTTGAGAAGTTTTGTCGAATAATTTTGAAAGTCAAAAACTCCAGTATTCGATATACTTCTCAAATCATAAATCCGTCTTCCCTTGTTCCCTTATTCAAGTTTTTTAAAACTCAGTAAGCGAACTCAATACCCAACCCACTCGACCTTCGCTTTCAATTTTAAACCAAAATGAATCATCAAATTTATCTACATAATCGCCGATGTCATCTCCGAGTACTTTACAGCTTTCTCCTTTTTCAAGTTGAAATAAAATAGGACTATTCAAAAGTGGTTTTTCTCTGATATTGACTTTATCCGTTGCCTCAACATTATCTCCTCCTATTGCCAAATATTCAAATAATTCATATTCAACTTTTAATCTTGATAATGTTTTCTTTCCTTCCGAATTAGATCTCACAAAAAAGAACTCTGTAAATTTTCCAATTGAAATTTCAGATTCAAATCTTACTCGAACCCATCCCGACTCACCTGGTGCAATGCTAGGAGAAAAACTATAAACTTCTGAATTTTCATTTCCTGCAAATGCCGCTTCGATAAGAAGCGGCGCATTGCCTTCATTTACGATTTCGAAGTAGTGCGTGTATTCTTCCCCAAAATTAACTTCTCCAAAATTCAAGGTATTTTCTTTGATTACCAATTTAGCTTTAGCGTTTTCAGTCCCTTTGATTTCGATATTATCATAATTCATCTTAGGTTGTTCTACTGCAAAAGTAGAATGGAATACGATCATACTTACTATTAAAATTAATGCTTTCATGACTTAAAATTTTTGCGGGTAGGGAGTTTTATTTTTTGAAATGCTCCAAGACCCATATGAAAAAATAGGTTTCGTTTTTAAATCTGAGGTCAAGATGCAATGAAATGAATGGAGAAAAAACAAAGGATATATAAGTGGAGTGGTTGGACTAATATTCGTTAAATATGAGCTATTATTTGAAAAAATCGTTTTAGAAAGATTTTGCTACTAGCAAATTATGTGGAAGGTATCGTACCCAAATTAAATTGAGCATAAAAATTGATATATAGATAAGGATAAAGCTGCTTCCCATTTTTCATACATTTAAACTTTGTTTAACTTCCTGATTATCAGGGGTTTGTAAAAATGAGTAATTCAATATTTATTTTACTTTTTTCTATTCTATTGGTTCTAGGTACACATTTGTACTTATTGAACCCTAAAAGATTATTTAATCAATTAAATGCGCTTGTTTTATTTCTAGTTGCAGGTGTGACACTTACGGAATGGAATATTTTTAGATCAGAATATTACTATGATGTAATGTATTATGAAGGCTTTCATACTGCTTCTATTGCATTTGTAACTTTGGTAGAGGGGTTATGTGCTTTTTATTTTGCTCGACCTTTTCAATCCCATTCAAGAGAAAAAGTAATTAATCAATCCATTACCATACTATTTAGTTTAATCTGTTTTCTGGTAATTTATACAACGAGTATCATAAATATGACCACTACAGTATTACCAGATAAAGTGAATGGAAAGTGGAGTTACCTTATGCATGATGATAATATTTATGGACAAATATTGACTTCTTGGTATTTTGTAATGGTTCTTTTAACGAGTACCTGTTTTTTTATTGCTTATCGTAAGACTAAGATTAAAAAAGAGCGAGTATGGAAATTTTGGTTATTTGTTGCTTTTACAGCGCTTCCTGTTGCGATGTTTTTCTTGTTCCTTTGGTTACCTAATAATGATACTCCATCCTCTTATGAGATTTCACCAATGCTTTTTGTATTAGTATGTATTTTGAGTTGGGTTTATTCTAATTTTAAATTATTTGAATTAAACCCAAATGATGCGATGAATGAGGTTTTGGCTTCAGTTTCAAATTTGGTAGTTATTACAGATGCTAGTTTTGGCGTAAAAATTAAAAATGATTTGGCTAGAGAAGTATTATTCTCAAAACCAGAAAGCCGAAATTTAAATTTTATGCAAATACTTTCAAAATCGAAAGATTTAGATATTGCTGAATTTGAAAATAATATTAATCGTCTTAGTCAAGGAGAACAGTATGAAGTGAATTTTACATTTGTAGAAAACAGAATAGAGCGAAGTTATTTTTTAATTGTAACGAAGGTATTTCAAAAACAAACTCATAATGGTTTTTCTTTTGTTGCTGTAGATATTTCTTCTTTGGCCGAAAAAGAAAAACAACTACAAAGTTATAATGAGCAGTTGGAAAATAAGAATGAAGAGTTAGAACGATTTGCTTATATCGCTTCTCATGATTTAAAAACGCCATTGAGAAATGTTACCAGTTTTTTATCCCTTTTAAAAAGAAAATTAAGGGACAATCCTGATCCAGATATTAATGACTTTATCAATATTGCTCAATCGAATGCTCAAAGTATGTATAATTTGATTGAAGAAATTTTAGAGTATTCTTTGGTGAAATCAGAGGTGGTTAAAATGGCAGAAGTGGATATGAATGAGGTTTTGTTTTTGATTGAGAAAAACTTGATTCATTATTTGGATGAAAAAAATGCAACGATTAAATATAGTCCGCTTCCTATCATAAAAGCAAACCAACATCAGATGGTTCAACTATTTCAAAACTTGATTGAGAATGGCTTAAAATATAATAATTCGGCAGAACCCAAAGTGACGATTTCTGTTTTTAAAGAAGGAGAATTTTTAGTTTTTAAGGTAGAGGATAATGGCATTGGAATCGATCCAGAATACCACAAAAAGATTTTTGAAATATTTAAACGCTTACATAATCAATCAGAATATCAAGGCTCAGGAGTTGGATTGGCAATTTGTAATAAAATTGTTAGTAATCACAATGGGCATATTGAATTGATCTCCGTTGAAAATGTCGGATCTATTTTTATGGTTCATTTGAAAGTGAAAATATTGGACGAGGAACCAATGGAGATATTGAGGTCTTTGAATTAAAAATCTTTTAAAAAACAAAGTGCTTCCAGAACTCAAGTTCTAGAAGCACTTTGTTTTAATATTATCCTAAAAATTACTGATCAACTTTAAAAGCGTAAAAATACTCACCAGGGAAATTTTCATAAAACCCTTCAAGCATTACAGTACCTTTTGTATTTTTAAATTCAGTAATTATTTCATCAACTGAAGATACTCGTTTGTCATTGACTTTAGTAATGATATAGCCAGGATCCATTTGAGTTTTTTCGATAGCACTTTTTCTTAAAATACTAACTACATAAACTCCTGAATTAATTTTTAATTTCTTTTTTTCTCTATCCGATAATTCTCTTAATTCAAATCCAAGCTTTAAAAGCATCTCATCATCTCTAGCTCCAATTAAGGAAGTCGTATTACTTTTATTTTTTAAAGTAACCTCTGTATTTCGTTTTCTACCATTCCGAATAAAATCAATTGAAATGGTGTTACCTGGACGAAAACGTGCTACCTGTTCTTGTAATTCAGGAACTGATTTTATTTTATTACCATTGACTCCAACAATAATATCTTTGGCTTTCAAACCAGCATCTTCCGCAGCACTATTACTATTTACTCTAGCAATATTGACACCTTCGAGAGAGGTAAGTCCTAGTGACTTAGCATCTTCCTCTGTTATTTCTTCAGGGAAAATTCCTAAAAATCCTCTTTGCACTACTCCAAAATCTTTAAGATCGCGAATGATTTTTTGAGCTAAATTCGCAGGGATTGCAAATGAATATCCTTCATATTTACCCGAACGTGTAATGATAGCAGTATTGATACCAATGAGTTCTCCATTGGTATTTACAAGTGCTCCACCACTATTACCTGGGTTAACGGCAGCATCAGTTTGTATAAATGATTCAATAGAATAATCATCCTCAAGTATATTAATATTTCTTCCTTTAGCACTTATGATACCAGCAGTTACTGTACTCTCTAAGTTAAAAGGATTACCGACTGCTAATACCCATTCTCCAACCAATAAAGAATCCGAATTTCCCATTTGCAAAAAAGGAAAATCACGATCATTTTCAATTTTCAATAATGCTAAGTCCGTAGATGGGTCTGTTCCGATTACTTTAGCTTCCAATTTTCTTTTATCAAAAAGTGTAATTTCAAGTTCATCACTATCTTCAACCACATGATTATTGGTAACCACATATCCATCAGGAGAAATAATAACTCCTGATCCAGTAGAACCACTAAATCCTCCCCAAAGGTCAAATTCATTTTCAGTAGATGCTCTAATATTGACTACGGCGGGAGTCACTAATTTTGCAGCGGAGGTAAAATCTGTAGGAGCTGAAGAGATAAATTGTCTTTTATTTACATCGGAAAAAAGACGGTCGGTGTAATTAGTATATTTTGCAGGTGATGATTCACGGATGATGACTTTTTCTTTATCATCATCAAAATGGTTGTAAATCAAAACCGTCAAAAAAGAACTTACAAAGGAAACAAGTAGGATTAGAATAGTAGTTCTTTTCATATTTTTTTATTTAGTTGTTTTGACCTTATTGCTCAAAACATTTTCAAGATAACCAAAGATATATATTATTGATGATTAATATCTGTGAGGAATATTGAAATAGGAAGAATGTGATTTAATAAGTTAAACAATATATGAATGAAATTTTAATTTTTCAATAAAGTATTATAATAGAATAAAGGAAATTTCAAATTTGAATATCTTTGAGCACATGTACGACTTAAATAAAGGATGGTTCACCTTTTTATAAAATTAAATTATATATACAAATGAGCGATAAAAACAAAAAACCTCATTTTCTGGATGAATACGATGGAGAATACCTCGGAAACATCTGGGGGTGGAAATTTTCCTTTATCTCACTAGCCGTTATTACTATTTTATCGCTTTATGTATTATATCGATATTCTACACAAGAGGTTCCAAAAGAGCCTACTCACCAAGAACTGATTATAAATAAAGATTCAACAAAAGTTGCTCAATAAATGCCATTTTGGGAGTTTGAATGCTCATATATGTTAATATATGAGAAATTTTAACATTCAAAACTAGATGTTTACCAAAAAACTCATATATTTGAGCTACTGAACATATTTATATCCTTAAAAAAAACATTTTTTTCACTAAGAAAAAATTTAGTCCCATGAAGAAATCGATCCTTCCTTTAGCGGTAGCTATGATGCTTATCCCGCAATTACTTATTTCACAAGACTCAATGGATATTAGTAATGATTTTTCTTTTGATTTTCAAAAGGAAGTCCAGAATACTAATGAATTCACATCAAAAGGTGGCGATGTAAAAGAAATTGCAAGTCTTACATCTTTCGAATTATTGGATGAGAGCGAATCCAATATGAGAGTTATTGCTTCTTTTGCACAAATGGAATCTTTTGAAGTTAAAATTTTCAATAAAGATGGTTTGAACATTTATAATGAAAATTTCGAAACAGATGAGTTAAGTCTTGCAATGGGTTTCTCTAATTTACCAAAGGGTGAATACTTCATCAGTATCGCAACTAAAGATGGTGAAGTGATTAAGCCTTTTAAATAATAAGACATTAAAGAATATAATAAGTAAAGTATTTGACTTTATCTTTTTAAGAATAGATACGGTTCAGTCTCAAGAGATTGGGGCTGAAAATGGTAATAGCGGTCAGGAAGTTTCGACTTCTTGACCGCTTTTTGTTTGTGTAAAAAGTGTATAAATTTTTCTTTTATTTATTACCGAAAAAGTTATATTCCTAGAACTTATTATTTTTATAACTAAAGGGTTCTAAATGAATTTATGTGGTTTGTTCCAATAGTTATTAAGTTACTGGTTATTAAAATGAAAATGGATAAAGATGCAGAGATTAAAAGTGTTCTTGATGAAAGACTTTGTGGACTCTGCTTCTATTTTTCGAACTTGCTGGCGCAGGCAGGGAAAAATACTCTGCGACATCCAATAAGTTATTCGACAAACTCTGTGTCTCAGCGTCTCAGCGTTCAATCATCAATATATTTTCGAAACTAGATTAATATCTTTTTTGCGTAACATCAGATTGTAAATATTTTAGGGCAGGCGATATTTTCAAAACAATTTCGAGGAGAGGAGATGGTAGAAAAAATAGATGTAAGTGGCTTGGCAGGTGGAACTTATTTTTTGAGTTTGAGAACTGAAATGAGAGTAGCAACTGAGATTTTTGTAAAAGAGTGATTCAGGAAATATACTCACAAGGTGACTCCAATCACCTTGTGAGTACATAAAAAAATTAACAAGAATCCATTTGAAAGTTTACAGTACCAGTTGAGGTTTCTTCACGTACATAATCATCACATCCTCCAGGATCAATACTTTGACCAGAAGAATTTGAATCGAAGAAATATTCAGTATGTGGGGTATTACAACTTGTAGCATCTGATATTCGAAGTTTTCCTTCTTTCAAGCAACCACAAGTTGATGGTTTCAAAACTAAATCTTTAGTGGTATCAATACAGTAATCAGTACTAGCCATTGTAGCAGTATTTTCACAAGTAATGATATTATCAGAGACGAAAATTCCAAACTCATTATCAATATAGGAAGAAGGATCATCTGGGTCATCAGGGGTTGTTCCATCAGCTAGATTTTTAAGAATTCCTATTCTGGATGTACTAGAATGAAAAGTGGTTTTAATATTCCCTTTTGTAACTTCTAAATCTTGAGGTAAGAAAATATTGAATCTAGTACCGTCTTTATTAAAGTTAATATCAACATCACTTAAATTGTATCCATTGATTGAAAATCCACAAGTTGAAAGGGTGAAATCTGTTCCAGAAATTGTAGAAAGTATAGGGCCATTAAATTCTCCTTTTATAGAACCCGTGTAAGTATTTTGAGCATTCAAAAGTCCTGTTGTTGTACAACCTGCGACTCCACCGAAATCTAAGAGAAGGTCAACTGTACCTGGAAAACTACCAGTAGTACTTGAAGTAGGACAAGTTCTTACTTGAGCTTGATTTGGATCATTTAGCATTCCATGTAATTCTGGATGAAAAACAGATCGCTTAAAAACTAAATAGATAATTTCTTTAAGAATAATATAATTTTGGGCGATTTGACGAGTAAATAATTTCGTTTGTTCTTGTTCCTCTTCATAAGTAAAATCTGTAATGTTGTATTTATTATAAGTATCATTATCGTACTTATTACAACCTGCTAATAAAAATATAAAGAGCGTAATTAGGAATTGGCGCATAATAAAATTTTGTGTTTAATATAAAAATAGTCGGATAGAAATGAGTGAACATTTCTAAGTTGAAAAAAAAGTTATTTGGGGATATTAATTTTATAAAGGGTGAAAATCGGTAAGGGAATTAAAAAGAGATTTATTGACTTCAAAAGTAATCAAACTTTTTTAAGTCAATGTAAAATAATTACCTTTTTTTATTTCAAAAAAACATAACGATTTTTTCAC
>CAKZSH010000148.1 GCA_937918905.1 uncultured Saprospiraceae bacterium | reverse complement strand
AGGTTTTGAGAAGTTTTGTCGAATAATTGTGAAATGATCTAATCACCAGTATTCGACAAAACTTCTCAAATCATACATCCTTGTTCTATTGTTCGATATTCATTTTCTATTAAACCAAAAAGCCCACTCCGAACCAAATCGAAGTGAGCTTAATATTTTAAAAACTAAAAAGTTTATAACCTGCCTGACCGGCAGGCAGGCAATCTAGTTACGTCTGTCATCTCTACGACGGTCATCTCTTCGATCACCACCACGTCTGTCACCACCGCCTCGACGGTCATCTCTTCTACGCTCTTCTGGCATACCAGCAGGTCTTTCGATCAAAGCTTTTCGAGACAATCTCATTTTTCCAGAACGCTTATCAATTTCGATCAATTTCACTTTAACCATATCACCTTCTTTCAATACATCGGTAACATTTTCGATTCGGCTATGTGAAATTTCGGAAACGTGCAACAACCCACTTTTTCCATTAAAATCAACAAACACACCATAAGGCATTACTGAAACAACTTTAGATTCATACACATCACCTACAGTAGGCATAAATGTAATCGACTTGATCCGAGCCAATGCAGCATCAATTGACGCTTTGTCATTACTTGCCACATTCACCACACCTTTATCACCTACCTCTTCGATATTGATAACAGTACCCGTTTCTGCTTGAATCTCTTGGATGATACTTCCTCCAGGTCCGATAACAGCACCAATCATACTCTTCTCAATAATCACTTCAACGATACGTGGAGCGTGATCTTTATAATCTTCTTTAGGAGCAGAAAGCGTTTTAGCCATTTCACCTAAGATGTGTAAACGACCAGCTCTTGCTTGTTCCAATGCTTCTTCTAATTGAGCATATGGAAGTCCATCAATTTTGATGTACATTTGACAAGCCGTAATTCCTTTTTCAGTTCCTGTTACTTTGAAATCCATATCTCCTAATGCATCCTCATCACCTAAGATGTCAGATAAAATAGAAAAACGTTTTCCATCAGAAATCATTCCCATCGCAATTCCAGAAACTGGTGCTGCGATTTTGATACCTGCATCCATCAATGCCAATGATCCAGAACAAACTGTTGCCATTGAAGACGAACCATTTGATTCCATAATATCAGAAACCAATCGAACGGTATAAGGTAATTCCTCTGGCATTACTTGTCTCAATGATCGAGCAGCCAAATTTGCGTGACCAACTTCTCGACGTCCAGGCCCTCTCATTGGCTTAGTTTCCCCTACAGAATATCCAGGGAAATTATAGTGCAAAATAAAATTATCATAACCATTTGTCAGCGCAGTATCAATCATCAAACTATCTTTCTTTGTACCCAAAGTCAAAGACATTAATGCTTGAGTTTCTCCACGTGTAAAAATCGCAGAACCGTGAGCAGAAGGTAAGTAATCAACTTCCGTCCAGATATTCCGAACTTCGTCAAACTTACGTCCGTCCAATCTCACTTCTTCGCTCATCACCATTTCACGGATGGTTTCTTTTTGAATTTTGTCGTAATATTTTTTGAAAAGTGGTCTGATTTCAGCCCATTCTTCTTCACCATATTCTTCTAATAATTCAGCTTCAACCGTTTCTTTAAGTTCTTTAAATCCTTTTTTACGATCTCCTTTATTCAAGGCAGCTCTAGAAACTTTCAAAATACCTTCAGCAGCAGCACCTTGGATTCTACTTTTCAATCCTTCATTAGATTCCGCTTCTGGCAACTCTCTTTTTACCGTTGCTTTTTCTCCTACTAGTTCAGCTAATTCCAATTGTGCTTGACATTGGATTTTGATTACTTCGTGTCCTACTTTAATAGCAGCAACTAAGTCAGCTTCTGAACATTCTTTGGCTTCTCCTTCTACCATCATTACATCATCTTTAGTTGCTGCAACGATAATATCCAAATCTGCTTTGTCTAAATCAGATCGGTTTGGGTTTACTACAAATTCTCCTTCGATACGAGCAACTCTACATTCAGAGATTGGCCCACCAAAGTTGATATTTGAAACAGCTAATGCAGAAGATGCAGCTAAAGCTGCCAAAGTATCAGGCATGATTTCTTTATCAGCAGAAATCAAGTTAATGATAACTTGAGTATCGTTCATATATCCATCAGGGAATAATGGACGAATAGCTCTATCCACTAATCGAGAAATTAAAATCTCATAATCGTTTAATCGAGTTTCTCTTCTAAAAAAGTTACCCGGTACTCGACCAGCAGCTGCAAATTTTTCTTGATAATCTACAGAAAGTGGAAAAAAGTTTTGTCCTTCTCTAGGTTCGTGAGCAGAACATACGGAACAAAAAAGCATAGTATTACCCATGCGTACAACAACGGAACCATCAGCAAGAGATGCTAATTTACCCGTTTCGATAGTAATCTCTCTACCGTCAGGTAGATTGAATGACTTTGAAATTGGTGTCTTTAGACCCATGTTACAATTGTTTTAAAGGTTTTATTAGCAAGACCTCGTTGAAACTTCCCGATCTGATTTTTAGGCGAAAGCTGAGCAGGAACTAATTTTGAATGAATAATTTTGAATTTTTCAAAACTTATTAAATGTTCGTCATATTCAAAATTCAATATTTATCATTCAAAATTATCTACTGGTCAGCTTTCGGCTAAAAAGCAAATCGTTGTAGGAAGTTAAAATTTAGCACTACTAAATTTAAATATTGGTATAAAATAAAATTATAATACGTTATAGCAAAGATAAAAATAGAAACATCTAGTTCTTTCTTTTTTTTAAGGAAAAAAATGATTGAAACTTGATGAAAGTTAAATGAACAACAAACTATTTTATCTGAGACTATATCATTGTTGAGTTCGTGTAACAACGAAAAAAATAGGTGGGTTTCCCTGCTGTAATTTTTATGGAAAAATCTTTCGGGAAGATGTGAAGTAGCAAAAAAGTTTTTTAGTAGTTCTCGATGTTTAATTTTTGCTATCAAAAAATAATTCAAAATATCCTATTCTAATTGTCGCTTTTTTTTTCGCTCTGTCAAATCACGAAATGCTTTTTCCGTTCTTGACAAAAAAAGACAGGAAAGCTTTTCAATAAAGAAAAGCTTTCCTGTACATTTTAAAACTTAAGATTACGAATACCTAACTTTTCTATCAAAGCCCGGTATCCAACGATATCTTTTTTCGCTAAGTAGCGGAGTAATCGTCTTCTCTTACCTACTAAAGTAAGTAACGTTCTTTTACAAGAGTGATCTTTACGATTAGATTGTAAGTGTTTAGATAACTCTTGAATTCTGAAAGTGAATAATGCTACTTGTCCTTCTGTAGAACCTGTATTTTTTGCATTTCCACCATACTCTTGGAATATAGATTCCATTTTTTCTTTACTGAGATATTCAGCCATTTTCTTTAAAATTTTAAAGGTTTACCAATAGTGATCACGGAGATCAGTTATAGCGGGTGCAAAGGTAAGTAATTTTATGGTTAAATGGTTATATTGTTAAATGGTTTTTTTCAATTTAATGGGGAGATGAATTTGGAGGGGAAAAGATAGGATTAGGTTAATTTTTTTGACTTAATGTGTTGATAATCAAGTTATTATGTTTTTGTTTAAACCTGTTCTTTTTTGATGTTATTTTCATTGACGAACCGCTGCAGGGCAACCATAAAGGATTACCCCTACCATTTACGGACGATAAATTAAACGAAATAATATTGGGAATTAAAATTTCCAAGTCTACGTAGGGGCAATCCTTTGTGGTTGCCCTGCGTAACAGAACGCAACATCTGATACTTCCAAATTGTACGAAATGAATGAATTAAAATCGTTCATTTTTCATTACAAAGTCTTCGCCTCATTCCACAACTTATCCATTTCCTCCAAACTCATATCATTTAAATCTTTATCAGCATTAGCTTCGATATACTCAAAACGTGTTTTAAATTTCAAGTTAATTCTTTCCAAAGCAGTCTCAGGATCAATACCTTTAAAACGTGCATAATTGATTAAGGAGAAAATCACATCTCCAAATTCCTCTTCCTTTTTGTCCTGTGGCATATCCAAATCCAAAGTCTCTTTCATCTCTGCCATTTCTTCTTCTACCTTTTCCCAAACCTGTTCCGCATTTTCCCATTCAAAACCAACTTGCGCAGTTTTCTCTTGCATTCGATATGCTTTCACCATAGCAGGCAAAGATTTTGGAACACCTGAAAGAACTGATTTTTTGCCTTCTTGTAATTTGAGTTGTTCCCAATTTTTTTTCACATCTTCTTCATTGGTCACTTTGATTATGTTACCTGATTCATCAATTGTCCCGTAGATATGTGGATGTCGTTTAATTAATTTTTCACAAACGGCATTCAATGCATCTGCAATGTCAAAAGCCTTTTTCTCTTCTGCTATTCTAGCATAAAAAACCATATGTAGCATGAGATCACCCAATTCCTCTTTTATTTCATCCAAGTCTTCCACCAAGATAGCATCGGCTAATTCATAGGTCTCCTCTATAGTCAAATTTCGTAGTGTTTGGAAAGTTTGTTTGCGATCCCACGGGCATTGCTCTCGGAGTTCATCCATGATTTTGAGTAGGCGGGCGAAGGCTTCTAGTTTTTTATCCATTGTATAATATTTTTCTTATTTTAGTTTTTGAGAAAACGAAAATACACAATTAGGTAAATGATGGTTTGAAAAAATCGCTCAAAGGTACTCTATTTTTTACCATAAAAACATACTACGAAATGCCAAAAAACCACAACCCACATGATAAATTTATCAGGAAAATTTTATCGAAAAGAAAATCTGCAATTCAATATATTAAAAAATTCGCCCCCGAATATATTGTTCAAAATTTAGATTTAAGAAGCATTAAAATATCTCCCAATTCTTATGTGGATGAAAAATTAGAAGAATATATTTCTGATCTGAATTACATTTGCAATTGGAAATCAAAAGGGAAGAAATCTCCAAAAGTTAGAATCAGTTTTCTTTTGGAGCATAAAAGTTACCTGCCAAAATATCCTCATTTACAATTATTGCGTTATTTGTTACAGGCATGGGAACAGGATATGGAAGAAAAACGTTCTTTAACTTTAACGATTCCGATTATCTTATATCATGGTAAAAAGAAATGGAAACAGCGAAAATTTGAAGAAAATTTTGATTTGCCTGATGAACAATTAAAACAATATATTCCCAATTTCGAATATTTATTGACCGATTTATCAAAATTTACTGATGAGGAAATACTAGGAATTGGAGCCAACTTTTTAACCAACACGCTGTTAACTTTGAAGCACAGTTGGAATGAAGAATACATTTTAAATAACACACATAAAATTTTTCGACATTCTGATATTTATATGACAACAGAAGAAGGAAGGCTTTATCTTCATGTATTGCAAATCTATATTTTCCAAATCATCAAGTTTGATGAAAAAAGGTTAAATTTGTATCAAGAAAATATTCCAAAGTATTTAAAAGAAATAGTTATGAGCACATATGATATGTTAATTCAAAAAGGAATGGAGAAAGGAATGGAAGAGGGAATGGAAAAGGGAGTAACAAAAATCATTCGAGGAATTATTGAAACACAACCTAGTTTAACAAATGAGCAAATTGCTCAAATGACAAAACAGACCGTTGCTTCTATTAAAAAAATTAGAGCGTCAATCAATCAGAAGTGAATAGTAGAAAGCTAAACAAAAGTTGTACTTTTGTGTTTCAATTATTTAAAATCATTAAAAATAAATTCAATGGAATTCTTATATATTTTAGCAATCGTATTTGTCACTTTTGGAATCTCTTTCGCCTTAATCAATATTCGACACATCGTCACAGGCAAAGAATTCAGAGGAACTTGTGCAACGAATAATCCAATGTTAAAAAGTAAACTTGGGGACTGCGAGGTCTGCGGAAAGAAACCTGACGAAGAATGTAAAATGCCTGCTGTAGACTAGGATTCACAAATAGATTGATAAAAAAAAGCGGTCATCAGATAAAATCTGATGACCGCTTTTTTTTATCAATCTATTTGTGAAAACGGTGAACGTTGAACTGTTAATCAATAATTGTGAATCAATATTATTGTGACTCACCGATATTGATTAACCGTTCACAGTTCAACGTTCACCGTTAAAAAATAACTTCTGTTGCACCGAATCCATATTTTGGATGATATTCATTTTTAAAAGTTTTGA
>CAKZSH010000147.1 GCA_937918905.1 uncultured Saprospiraceae bacterium | reverse complement strand
TTTATTTTTAGTTGTCAAGGTCAAAATCCAAATGATTCCTTTCCCATTTTTGTCCAAGAAAAAAAAGTAAAAAATCATTTAGAGTTTTACAAGCTCAAGGGTAATGTTAAGACTTTAAAAGAATTTCATTATGATACTTTTTCACCTTCTCGGAAAGAGGGTAAAGATAAATTACGATATAGGTTTACAAGAAAATTTAATACTTATGGAAACTTGATAGAATGGAAGCAGTTTCGAGTTGACAGTTCGATAGCTTATTTTGAAAATTATTTTTATAACGAAAATCAACAGTTGATTAAAAAATTAGTGGAAGATGGAACCCATACTTTCCAATATGATTCTAGAGGCAATAAAACAAATGAACAGGTGCTTTTTAAAGATAGCGTCACTATCATTTCTCAAAAAAAATACAAGTATGACAGTAAAGATAGAGTGATTAGTTCTACTTATTATCCCCTCAGAAGTCCATCAAGTGAAAAGGTTTTTAGTTATGATAATAAAAATAGAATCATTGAATTGGTAATCAAGAATTCTTCAGGATTTTATCAAACCAAGTTTAAACATACTGACACCACAGAAAGAAGAACGGATTTTTCAAAGAAAAATAAAGATGATAAATATCCTGCGACTCCAAGCATTGATCAAGTTTCAACTTATGACAAAAATGGAAATATTATTTCTATAAAATCAAAGATGACTACAGAATATGATGATAGTGTTTCGGAAAGTAAATTTGAATATGAATTAGATGCAAAAGGCAATTGGATAAAAAAAAATCAAATTAATAGTAAGGGAAAACCATTGTTACTTGAATCTAGAATATTGGAATATTATTAGATCTAAGATTTAGTTCTCTAATAAATAAAGGCAACCAAAAAATATACAAGATTCGAAATTAAGTATAAGACATTTAATCACTCCTCACCTACCTTTGTAATATTCTTTTCAAAGAACTTGTCTAAGAGTATGTTTAAAATTCTCTGATTGATTTTAGACAGAAAAATTTTATTTCGGACGAAGAATAAAAACATGAGGTATATTAGCGAAGCGATATAATGATTGTTTTTGTGATGAAGTATGAAACAAAATTTGGCGGATAAAATTAATTACGAGAAATTTAAACATACTCTAAAAACAACTTCAAAAAAATAAATAAAATGAATACCAACCAATTTGGAAAAAAAGGATGGACTCCCGAAAGATTAGAAAACCTAAGTGGTAAAACTTACCTCATCACAGGAGCAAATACAGGTGCAGGTTTTGAAGCAACCAAAATACTTTTGAGCAAAGGAGCTGAGGTTATCATGCTTAACCGAAATGAAACTAAATCCAATAAAGCAATTGATGATCTCAAATCCCAATTGGGGGCAAACACAAAAGTCTCTTTTATCAAAATGGATTTGTCTTCGCTTTCATCTGTTCGTAATGCCTCCAAAACGATTAATGAAAAAGTATCTAAAATTGATGCCTTGATTTGTAATGCCGCTATTGCACAGGTAGCAAAGCAGACCTTTACTTCTGATGGATTTGAAAGCAATTTGGGGGTTAATCATTACGGGCATTTTTTATTGGTCAATCTATTATTTGAAAAAGTAGAACAATCGAGTGGAAGAATTGTGGTCGTAGCAAGTGAAGGTTATAAAATGGGTATCAAAACCATCCAATTTGACGATATGAATTGGGATAAAAATTATCACCCAAACGATACCTATTGTCACAGTAAATTGGCGCAGATGATGTTTGCCTACGAATTACAAAATCGAATCAAAGACGCCAAAAAGGATGTGAAGGTTTATGTATGCCATCCAGGAGCTTCTAAGACATCGCTGATTAGGAAAGACGCTCCTTTTGTGACTAGGTTTATGTGGACGATTATGTCTTCCTTACCCATCGTTCAATCTGCTGAAAAAGGAGCCTACCCTGAAGTGATGTGTGCCACCGAAGACAACTTAAATCAGCAAGCCTATTTTGGTCCAACAGGAAGAATGCAATGGACAGGGCCAGTTGGCGAATGTAACATGGAACCCTTTGTTAAGGATAAAACTGTAGCACGTAAGCTATGGGAAGTATCCGAAAAAGAAACTGATTGTAAGTGGAATTTTTGAATTAAAAAATCTTAAAAAATAAAGACATGGATATTTTAAAAGCCGCAACCGATTGGGCTAAAGCTGAACTTTTTTCAACCCCATTTTTTATTCTTTTCGGAGTCTTATTCATTCTGGCAAGCGTAGGTTTTTGGCAATTAGGAAAAACCGATATGGCAAAGGCATACATCATTCCGACCTTGGTCGCAGGTGCTTTATTGATGATAATTGGACTTGGATTATTCTTTACCAATAAATCGAGAATTACACAATTTGAAACTGCCTATAAAAGTGATCCCTCCGCTTTTGTAAAATCAGAACTTGTACGTGCTGAAGCTACTTTAAAAGAATATCGAAACATTGTTTTCAAAGCAATTCCAATAATTATCATTGTCTGTGCGCTTGTTATTTTATTCATTGACAAACCTATTTGGCGGGCAAGTATGATTACGATTATTGCAATGTTGGTTGTTATTTTGTTAATTGACGGTACAGCTCATGCACGAATTGATGCCTATAATCAAGAATTATTATCAGCAGAAAAAGACTTAAAAAACTAATAGGACATGCAACATTTCAAAACACTTTCAGCTTATTTTAATTACATTCAACTACCTCGCCCCGAGCATCCTATGTTGAGTGTCTTGTATACCAAAGGAGAAAATTTTCTTCCATGCCCAAGAGAAAGCTCTCCTCCTATTTCCAATGATTGCTATTCCATTAGTCTAAAAAAAATAGTAAAAGGAAACTTAAACTATGGACGAACAAAATATGATTTTACAAATGGTGCATTAATTTTCATTGCGCCAAGACAAATTTTTCAATGGGATAACAGCGTCGTTTTTAAGCAAAAAGGGTTTTCGATAAACTTCCATGAAGATTTTCTCAAAGGAACTGAACTAGCACATCAAATTAAAAAATATGGATTTTTTTCCTACTCCGTAAATGAAGCTCTTCATCTTTCTCCAAAAGAAGAGAAGCAGATAGAATCCATTGTTGAAGATATTGAAATAGAATATCAAAACAATCAAGATGAATTCAGTAAAGACATTATTATTTCTCAATTAAGTACCCTTTTAAAATATGCGAATCGATTTTATGAAAGACAATTTTTAAATAGAAAGGAACTATCGAATAATTTATTGGAGCAATTTCATCACCAGTTAGATATATATTTTGAATCAGGACAACTGCAAGAAAAAGGTGTTCCAAGTATAGAACAAATAGCAAAAAAGATGTTAGTTTCACAACGTTATCTAAGTGACACACTAAAAAAAGAAACAGGGAAAACCACAACTGATCATTTACAGTTATATTTGATTGATGAGGCTAAGAATATTTTATTGAAACCCAATAAAAGTATTTCTGAAGTAGCGTATGAATTGGGGTTTGAATATCCACAATATTTTTCAAGATTATTCAAAAAGAAGGAAGGGCTAAGTCCTTCGGAGTATCGAGAAAAGTATAAGATAAATTAAATTCGGTATAAGTCCTGTTTCATTTGCGCCAATCCAAAAGTCCTTCTTTATCTTTATTGATCTTATAAACGTCATTTTTACTTTACCAATATCAATAAGTGATTTTTGTATGTTTATTGTTATAAAGGAATTCTATTTTTATTGCTAGTTTGTGATATGTCGTAGTTGATTTGTTATAGTCAAGAATCTATCTTAGTTTAATTTTACTATTTTTGATTTTCAATAAAAATCAAAGGGCATATTAATGCTTTAAACTTGCCAAAGAAGTAGCCTGAATGGAGTAAGAAAAAACTAAAAAAAAGCGAAGCATTTTATGACCATTATTAATAATATTCAACCTGCCATATGGATTCACCGTAGTAGAGATGCACAGGGCGACACGGCCTGTGTAAAAAGCATTCTGCCAAAACATTATGATTTCTATTTTAAAATATTCCTTCCTATTATTTTTGAAAATGAAGAATCAGGACAATGTAGAAAAGTTACCTACGAAAAACTTGCAAACTTAGGGGGAATACCTTTTGAAAATTCTTTTTGTCAAAACAGTATTCCAAGTTTGATTGCTTCTTTTATCACCTCGTCTTCTGTGGAAGATTACAACATGTTAGAAAATTTAATTTCAATTTTAGGTTCGAAAACACCTGTCATTTTTCATGGAGTGGGTGAAGAAAATGTTCCTAAAAAATTTGCTGACCCGTGGATAGTAAAAGGAAAAATGGAAAAACTTCCTGTTGTAGTCAACGCACTTAATGGAAATACCAAAATAGAATTGGTTCATTTTCCAAATTATATTTTCCCAATGGATAAAAATTGGTGCTTGGGTAATTTGATTCCTCAATCTGGTTTATTTTTATTAGGTTGTGACGATACCATTGCTCAAAAACTATTGAACCAAGTTGAAATAGAAGCCATTGAATTATCTGCTGAAGCCATTTATTTTGAATTTCCTAATTCTTGATTTTAAAGACTTTTTAGGGAATAGGAATTAAATACCTACTCCCTTAATTAAAATCGAAATCAAAAAATCTATTGTATTCATTAACCATCTCACCATTATTCAATTAAAAAAAATACTTCAAATAATTAAGTGTACCTTTGTGCTGAATTAACCAAGAACTTAGGATAATCAGTCATTACTTAGTAATTCCTCTTGTCTTATCTTAGTTTTTTCATAGTATTTTATTCAAGTATATTTTATATACTTACTTTTTTTCATCCGTTTTTAACGGAACTAAATTTTATTTATGAACATTTTTGTTGCTAAATTAAATTTCGACACACATGAGTCGGATTTACAAAGTGCTTTTGAAGCATACGGAACAGTTGATTCCGCAAAAATTATTATGGACAAATTCACTTCAAAATCTAAAGGTTTTGGATTTGTTGAAATGCCAAACGACGATGAAGGACAAGCAGCTATTGATGGTTTGAATGACCAAGAATTAGATGGTCGAACTATTGTAGTAAAAGTTGCTGAAGATCGTGGAAACCGTGGTGGCGGTGGCGGAAGAGATAACCGTGGTGGCGGCGGTGGATATGGAAGAAGATATTAATCTTTATAAACTTTTAAGTTTATATTAATAAATATTTGATGAAAAAGCTCTGAGCAATCAGGGCTTTTTCTATTTATAGAGCTGACGAAAAAATCACAACAAATATGATAATAAAAATTCATCATTTTAATTGTTCAAAAAAAAAATCACTTCACCCAATTTTCTCAACAAAATTAAAAAAGACTTCTTGATGATGTTCAAGATCCATTTTTGGAGAAAGTGAAACACGGGCAATATAATCTTTGTCGCCTTCTTTGGTTGTCCCCTGAGTAGAGGTAGCAGGTATCGTCCAGTAACAACCTTTTAGCTGGCCATAACTTACACAGTATTTACTTTCATTGGGAATTTTTGAAATCATCATTTTTATCAGTTGATGATTCAGCACCCTTTTGTAAGTTTCTCTTTCTTCATCCGTATTTCCTTTAGTAGGAAGATCTAAGGAAAATACAGAAGGTGTAAATCCTTGTTGTGCCAATTCTTCTGAAACAAAATTGATTTTAGCAGTAGGTAAAATTTCCTTGATAAAATTTACAAATGCACGAGTATTGTTATAAGCATCTTTAATTCGTTGTAACATCGAAGGCATTTGTTTCGCTAATATCTCCAATTGCAAATCCGTTGCCTCATTATCACATAGCTTCAGATGCAAATCTATTTTATCCATTAAGGAATTTGCTCTTTTATTCCCAACACAGTAGCCGGCAGTACACAATCCTCCACTTGGAAATTTCGAACCACTCGCATATGAAATAGTCCTCACCTTGGAAAGGATTTCACCTTCACCTAGAAAGTGTACATTTGGGCAAAATGTTTGATCTAAAATAAAAACTGGATCGATAGCGGTTTGACCACTTTGAGTTTTACGAGTTGTACTTAGTACTTCTTTTAGTTTCTCCAAGTCAGGAACTTCGACTCTAGGATTGGTTGGAATTTCTGCGATGATGTAAGGGATTGCATCTTCATGCGCCACTTTAGCTAAAACAATATCAATACTTTTGACCATATCATTTCCTCCGTCAACTGGCAAATCCACTACTTCCACATTTTCAATACATGCAGCCACCCGCCTTGCTTGGTCATTCGTTCCACCGTAACAATTTGGAGGAACAATAATTTTGACGGCCTTTCCTTTATGGTTTTCTATTGCATCATGAATCAATCCCATCATAATCGCATACTGAATGGAAAGTCCACTTGAACCCACTAACGCTTTGGTTTGGGTTCCAGTAATATTTGCAATAGAATTTAAAACAGATGTTTTATGGCTTTCGACCTTACTTTTATTATACTCAAATGAAACCTTTTCAATTAATGATTTTAAAGCAACCACACAATTTGCAGGCGTCATTGCAATGGTCTCTCTTCTTCTTACATGCTGAATAGCAGAGATATAATCTGTATTTTTTTCACCATTTGCTAACAATACACTTCCAAGATGAGCAAAAACATTGACTACAAAGTCGATGTTCGACGTTAATTTAATGTTAGAAAAGTCCTTGTGTTGAGAAACCAAAATAGTACTACCATCAAATTCTGAAACCTCTTCTACCCGATCCACTTTTTTTAAATCGAATTGGTAACCATAAATCTGGCGTAATATTTCAGAGTTAAAATCATCTGGTAAGTTATCGGTAAAGACGATTTGTGTGTTTCTATTATCTAAAAGATTCTTTCTGAGTACAGCCAAAATAGGTGTTGTCTTTGATGAAAAACTAATGACATTATTTGGTTCTAGCTGGTGAAGATTGGCAATTGCCCACTCTAAGACACAAGACAATGGATGTCCTAATCGGATATAATCGTAGGCCGTAGGCAATTCATATAGTGCCGATGAGTCCGAATTATTATTTTTATATAGGGCTTCAAACTGCTCTAGAAATTGAACTTTTGCCAATTTTTCCTCATAAATATCTAGTCGATGAGTCGTTAGATTCAACCAATCAGTTGGGATGTTTTCTAAAACCGACTTGATATAATTTTGCATTTTTTTGTCTTCCATTATTTCTCAATTTAATGAAGCAGCAATGTACATGAAATTGATATATTTTGAAAGTGTTGGAAGTCGTTTTGTTAAATTAACCCACCACCTTTCAGTAAGTGGTGGTTAAGTATTAAATTTGGATCTTAAAATTCCGTCAAATAATTTTACATTTTTAAAACTCACTATGATAGATTTATCTCAAGCAGAGCATCAAATACAATGCGTTACGAATTTCCAAGATCTCGTTTCCACTCCTTTTCATGGAAAAGTCAATGCGATGTGCTGGACTCGACAACTAGAAGGAGATTTTTCGGAGATTGTAAAAAAGGTCGAACTGGATGGAAATATGGTAGTCCTTGAACCAGAAGAACTACTCAAAATGGAGTTGAGTACACAGGGACAACTTGCTCGTGATATACTTTTAAATGATTTTAATTTATTAAAAACTCATGGCGCATCTCCTACCCTTAATGTCATCAAGTGCTACGAGAGAGATGATTCCTTTCCATTTTTTCCTACCGATGTTTATTCCTTTCATGTTGATCGTTCTCCTATTCCATCCGATACAATTTTATGTACCTATCATGGGGAGGCGAGCGAAATATTACCCAATTCGCAGGTCCAACAAAAAGTACTTATTCCAGAAATACGAGAAGAACTTAAAAAATTATATGGTGGAGCGGAGGGAGGTTTTGAGGGTTTCTTGAGTGAATATTTCTTTGACCTTCACTATCAAGCTAAACCTACGGCACAGCCTATTAACTTAGGCATTGGTCACTTATGGAGGTTGGCGATTGATTATCCTGAATGTCCAGTTCTACCCTGTGTTCACCGTGCACCAAAAGAAAAAACTGGAGAAAATCGATTGCTCATGATCTGTTGATTATCCATATCAAAAGGATATTTTCAATAAAAAACAATACATTTACAAAAAAGGTAAATAAGATTTCATAATCTTATTCACCTTTTTTATTTTTTTTATAAAAAATATCGACTATGCGATTTCATTTATTAATTCTTCTTTAGGTTTTCTAACCTTTTTAAGATTTACTAACCAATCTTTATCAGCCTTTCTGTAACCTAAAGTCAATACCACACAACTTCTCAATCCTTTTTCTTTTAAACCTAAAATTTCATCCATAGCTGCTGGATCAAATCCTTCAATCGGTGTAGCATCTACCTCCTCAAATGCTGCTGCAATAATCGCATGTCCAAATGCAATATAAGCTTGTTTAGCTGCATGATTAAAATTCACTTCTGCATCTTTTTGAGGATAACTGCCTAATAACATTTGGCGGTAATTTTCCCAACCCTCATTTTTAAATCCTCTAACAGTATTGGTCAAATCAAATTGCTTGTTAATTCGATCAGCCGTATAAGTGTCCCAAGCTGCAAATACTAATAAATGTGAGCAGTCTGTTATAACGGATTGATTCCAAGCGATGGGTTTAATCTTTTCTTTTACTTTTTGATTGGTAATGACAAAAACTTCAAAGGGTTGTAATCCACTTGAAGTTGGAGCGAGTGAAATCGCTTCAATAATATTATCAACTTTTTCTTGCGATACTTTTTGGCCATTCATAGCCTTGGTCGCATAACGCCACTTTAACTTTTCTAATAATTCCATTTTTTTAAATTTATTTTTATTGATTAGACTTATATCCTTTTATTGCCCAATTAAAACCAAAGACCACTATATCATTATAATTTGACAAAGATTCTAAATGTACATTTTCAAAACGATAATCGTAAACAACATAAAAAGATAAATGTTTAAATACTTTAAAACTGGTCCGAACATTTAACCGAAAAATGTAATCTGCACTTTCTTTAACAATAGTTCGGTAATTTTTTGGATGAATTATAAGAATAAAAAAGGAAGCATTAATTTGGTTGAATGCGACTTCACACCAAACCTGCTTCCAGCAAGAGCAAAGCTCTCGTGGACAAGATACTGAATAAAATGAATGGCTTAAAAAAGCCACGAAAAAAATTTATCAAAACTATCTTGATTTTATTTTTATCGATACGAGGTAGAATTAATTTTAAGAATTTGGAGCGATATGGCTCTCAAAATGAAAAAACCTATAGGCTTCAATTTGAGCAAGATTTTGATTTTTTGAAATTCAATAAAGAATTATATCGCAGCCATCTATCGAAAAGTTGTATAGTTGCTTTTGACCCTTCCTATCTTCCTAAAAGTGGAAAACAAACTCCACATAAAGGCACTTTTTATAGTGGTTGTTTGGGCAGAGCAACAGGAGGAATTGAAATTGGAAGTTTAGGTATTATTGATTTGGAAAATCATACTGCCTTTAGTTTAGAAACTATTCAAACTCCAAATCCTAAAGTACTCAAAGCTAAAGGGAAAAGCCTAGTTGACCATTATGCTAGTATCATTATTGAACGTACTAAGACGATTGAAAGCATCAGTAAATACTTGGCAGTAGATGGGTACTTTGCCAAAATATCCTTTGTCGACCAAATCAAAAACTCTACAAAGTTGGAGTTGATTTGCAAACTTCGCCAAGATGCTAATCTTAAATACTTGTATTATGGACCAAAACGAAAAGGTCGAGGACGACCAAAAAAATATGATGGAAAAGTCAATACTAAAAAAATCGACAAACGAAGATTTAAAAAAATCCACGAAGATGAAGATGTGATTTTATATCAAGCAACAGTTTGGTCAGTTGGATTAAAAAGAAAAATAAATGTAGTTTATGCTGAATTTTTAGATAAAGGAAAAACAACAAATCGCTACGCCTTCCTTTTTTCTACCGATTTGGAAATTGCAGGTATTTTGATTTACAAATATTATAAAGCTAGGTTTCAAATAGAATTTTTATTTAGAGATGCTAAACAATATACAGGATTGACACATTGCCAAGCTAGAAGTGAAAGCAAATTATATTTTCACTTCAATATGGCATTAAGCGCAGTAAGTATTGCCAAAGCTGTTCATCATTTGAACCAAGAGAAAAACATGGAAAAAGAAAAGAAACCTTTTTCAATGTTAAATATAAAAACCTCGTATTTCAATGAACTGATGCTAAATTTATTTTTATCTAACTTTCAAATCGACCCAAAGTTGATTAAAAATAAACAAGCGATTGATAAACTATTGAATTTTGGCAAAATTGCCGCCTAATTTTTACCGAACTATTGTTTAAGTGATTGAAAATAAAACAACTGATACGAAAAATTGATTTTCTTTTTTGCAATAGAGTACCCGTTATTCAATTTAAACAAAAACAATCCGTTTTTTCGTGTTGAAATATCTCGTTCACTATTGACAAATTCAGAACCATTATAAGTTGAACTTCCTTTAGCAATGGCAGCAAGTAGAGATAGTTTCATTGACCCTTTATCTAGAACTGAACCTAATCCTATTCCATAATTATGTCGGCTTTTTACTCTGTAAATTAAATTATTATCAAAATGAGAAAACGCTCCAGGGTAGAGTTTTCTATTTCCTTTTGGATAAAATTTTAAAGTAACTAAGTCATACCAATTGTCTTCGATTAATCTTGTATTTGTTTTGTTATATCTGTAAGAAGTATTATTCTCCAGATGCCAATTATTGTACAATAATTCCAAATTGAATCCTCCTCCAACTACCACTTGGCTAAAAGTCCCAGAAATTTTTCTTCCTGAAAAATTTAAATCCACTTTATATTGTAAGGTATCTTTTTGACCTTGACCATAAGATGGAAAACTCAACAAGAATATTCCTATGAGAAAAAAATTAAACAGATTTTTTATCTTAAATATGCATTTCATTTTTTTGAAATAATCTTCAATATTTTGTTAGAAAAAAACAATAGCGATATGAATTCAATCAAATCGCTATTTCATATGAAATAAGATTGTTAGGGACTAGGAATTAAATAATCTACCTAGATGACGAGGTTGTTTTTTTCTTTGAGGAAATGGAAAAATTAAGGCATACCCTGCGGTACGGCTTCATTTTTTCATGAAGTCAAAGAGAAAAAGAAGCCGTCATCTGGGTAGATTATTTAATTCCTAGTCCCTAAAATACTTAAAATATGAAATTTTTATGATTATTAATTGATTCAAAAAATTGGTAGACCAAAAAAAATAGCAATTGTGAAATAGGCTTTCATTTTCAGAAATGAAGCTATTTTTTAATAATAAACACCATTAGTGAGCGGTACGTATATTGTTAAGTCGCACCAAATTTAGAAAAGGGTTTGCAGATAAAGTACTGCAACTTACGAATCCAATGACAACTATTTTTCCAGTAAATCTGGAGAGGAATTGTTAAAGATTCTATCCAAAGATCAGGACAATGTCCATGATGATTAGGAATATGTTCAATGTTCTTGATTTTTTTTAGGTCATTTTTTTTAAGATCGTCTCTATCCTCCTGATTTTTATTTGAAATAACTGATGAGTTTCATCAACCGTTCTAGCCTCACAGGTTTATTCACCAACCGATTTCATAAAGCTCTAAATTACTAATATGTTTTCTGTAAAACCAGCACAGTACAGGATACTTTTAATAGTAAAGTTCAGTATTATTGTAAGAAATTTAAGAATATTTAAATTAATTATAAAAAACTACTTTAATTGGTTTTATCAGTTTTGCGCTTATTTCACTTTTTTTACCAGCACAAAACACTATATATTTTTAGATTGCAAAATGTTGTTACTGTAGAATTCTTAATTGTTTTAGATAAAGGTTAAAAAGACTAGTATCGAATCAATCGAGTATTTCATTTTTTCCCATCACCGAATTTCTGAGTTTACAAGTTTGTTTTATTATTTTAAACGAAGCATTGCTGTTCCAACAGTAATCTTTGCTATTTTAATTAAAGGTTGAAAAGATTAGTATCGAATCAACCTACTATTTCATTTTTTCCCATCACCGAATTTCTGAGTTTACAAGTTTGTTTTATTCATTTCAAAGGTAATATTGCTGTTCCCCGCAGTAATAGTTGTCTTTTTTACAAATTTTAATCTATTAAAACATGAAAAAATTTCTTAACTGTTTTTTAGTTTGCTGTTTTACGCTCTGTTCGCTTTCTTTAACAGCCCAACAGGTAGCCAATAGTACTGCAGTTTTCTTGCAAAATTGTGGTACAGGAGAATTCTTAACCGCTGCAGCAAGTGGTTCTAATGTCACAATGTCAGCTACAGCAGGACCTTTAGCAACACAATGGACATTTGAAGTAAATTCAAATGGATTTCATAATATAGATAGTCAATTACCAAATACAACTAGTGGTAGAGGAATTCTGCGTGCACTAGGTACTGGTTCCGTTATAAGCACGAACTTAGCTCCCCCAAGAAACGATACTGATAAAAGTTGGACGATAGAATATAATGCAGCTAATAATACGTATAGGTTTAGACAGCAAAATGGGAATAACAGGTATTTGTATGACAATCCAAGTGGAAGTGTCACAGCTACCAATATACCAGCAACTGATCTGAATAGCGTATGGAAAGCTGTACTAGTTTCTTCCCCCCCTCCAATACCCAGTACTGTTGTTACCTTGCAAAATTGTGGTACAGGAGAATACTTAACCGCCGCCGCAAGTGGTTCTAATGTCACAATGTCCGCTACAGCAGGACCTGTAGCAACACAATGGACATATGAAATAAATTCAAATGGATTATATAATATAGATAGTCAATTACCAAGTACAACTAGTGGTAGAGGAATACTACGTGTACTAGGTACTGGTTCCGTTATAAGTACGAACTTAGCTCCTCCTAGAACCGATAATGATAAAAGTTGGACGATAGAGTATAATGCAACTAATGATTCGTATAGGTTTAGACAAGGGACTAACAGATATTTATATGACAATCCTAGTGGAAGTGTCACAGCTACCAATGTACCAGCATCTGATCTTAATAGTGTATGGAAGGCCGTACCTGCTGCTGCTGATATTACATTTTGTGTAGATGCATCATGTTTGCCGACCTTTGATATGCCGAGTGTTTTTGGAACTTTCAATGGGTTTAATCCTTCAGCAAATCCTGTAACTGACCCTGATGGTGATGGAATTTACTGTGCTACAATTAGCTTACAACCAGGAACTTATGAATATTTATTTTTTGAAAATGGACAAGGTGCTGAGGATCTTTCACCTGGAACACCTGGAACTGTTACCAATTTTGGATTTACAAATAGAGAACTTGTTGTTGTTGGCGGAATGAATGAAACCATAACCTTTGGTTGGGAAAGTGCAGGTCTGGATTGTATCTTAAATCCAGAATTAAAAATTGATTTCGAAGAAGGACCACCTACTAACTATGGTCTTTTGAGTTTTGCTGGAGCAATTGAGTCAATTGTACCTGATCCAACTGATCCAACCAATACGGTATTGAGAGTTGAAAAAGTTGTAAATGCCCAATTTTTTGCAGGAACAATTATAGGAGAAAGTGGATTATTAACTCCGATTCCATTTACTGCTTCTGAACAAATTATGTCCGTAAGAGTTTGGTCTCCTTTAGCTGGTATTCCTATTAGATTAAAAATTGAAAATGCTACCAACCCTGGTATATTTGCTGAATTGGATGTTTTTACTACCGTTGCCAATCAATGGGAAACATTGTTCTTCGACTTTAGCACATTCCCTGGGTTCGACATTAATAATACTTATAATAAAATAGTTCTTTTTGCAGATTTTGATCCAAGTGGTGATAATACAGGAAATGACATGGTCTATTTCTTTGACGATATTTCATTAGCCTTAGTTACTGATCTTACTGCTTCGATAGACTTGATGAGTTGCACTAATGATATGGTAGACGTAGATGTTACGGTATCTTTCTCAAGTGTTCCTGCTTCGGGAACATTAGAGTTGACAGGTAGCGCAACGGCTAGTGTTAGTGTAAGTTCATTGATGAGTGGAGGTTCATTCACATTTACAGTATCAGTTCCTGCTGATAACTCAATGCTTTCTTTTACAGCATTTTTCTCAGAAGAGCCAAGTTGTTCATTCGAACTTGCTGATGCAGGTACTACTCCAAATACTTGTGCTGCAGTAAACCCTACTATTAGCCAAACAGATTTAGATGGTGATGGTAATCCAAATATTACTGACCCATGTAGCTGTGGTGATCCATTAAATGAAGTTGTAGGAGGTGTACTTTACTTCCATGATTTTGTAACAATTGTTTCTGGACCAGGAGAAGTTTGGACAATTACGGGAATCACTTCTGGTCAAATTTTGACTATTGCAGGTGGTACTCCATTTATGGTTGGAGATGTAATTCCAGAAATTTCTCCAGGTGTTTACATGATAGATTTATGGACAGAAGCTGGAGTAGGATTTGCTGCAGAGTTCAATAGAAATATTGCTCCTTTAGCTGTGCCTTTGGCTGCTGGTGGAACTTGTGATGATACTGTTGCTCCTACTGCTATTTGTCAAGATATTACAGTTCAA
>CAKZSH010000146.1 GCA_937918905.1 uncultured Saprospiraceae bacterium | reverse complement strand
CGAATCAAGGGTTGGAAATACCGTTGGACGTTGGACGATTGAGTCAAGGTTTGACTTTTTCAAGTCAAGCCTTGACTTATAAGAACATCAAGATAAGAACATCAATATAAGTCAAAGCCTGACTTGAAAAGTCAGACCTTGACTCGTGTACAGCCAATGCTAAATAATTAACATTTTTTTATATTGTTTTTTTACAAAAAATAAAAATTATGAATGAAAAAATTAAAGGAATCTTAAGCGGCTTATTCATTGCAGCAATAGGTATAGCTATGATTTTAAACCCTGATTTGATGAACGATGCAGAAGCTTCAGGAAGGCGTTCATTTTTAAAAAGTATTTTAATTTGGATTTGGTCACTCCCTGTTGGAGTTATCATAACACTTCTTGGCGGTTTAACTATTTATGGAGCAGCCACATCTGAAGAGGAATTGGGAGGAGAAGATTAGAATACATACAAATATCCTAGCCTTAGGCTAGGATATTTTATACTACAAAGAAATTACATATGATTTAAGAATTTTTAAACAGCTTCAACACGCTCAGGAATGCTATCCAAAACTATTGATTCTGGAAATTCCCAATCGCCACGCACCATTCTGGTCACATAGCAATTATCTGCTTCTTTGATTAATTTCGCTCTCTGCTCTTCAGTAATATCACCTTCAATAAAGATAGCAGATTCAACTCTGGTCGTCAACGCACCACCTTTTCCCCTTGTTACAACTTGTGTCAAATTAGCATCTACATTTCCAATTTCCCAACCTTTACGACGAGCTACATTTCTAATTGTAGCAACTTTGCACATAGAAATTCCTGCGAGTAAAAATTCTACAGGCGAAAATCCAAGGTCAGTTCCTTTTGCATTTTTGGGTTCATCTCCGAGGACGGCATGTCTTCCGTTACTGATAAATGATTGGTATCCTGTTGGGATGTTTTTGATATTAATTTCAACTGGCATGATTTATTTTTTTTGTGATTATAAATGAATTATTCAATTTTACAATACAAAAATAGAGGTAAAATGAGAGGTGCCAATAGGTAACAATTCCCTAAGAGTTATCAATTTTTCCTATCCCAAGTATATAAGGGAATGAAAGTAGGAGGAAGAAATTTTATAAATGAATACCTAGATGACAGGGTTATTTTTTTCTCTGAGGAAATGAAAAAATGAAGGCATACCCTGCGGAACGGCTTCATTTTTCATGAAGTCAAAGAGAAAAAGAATCCGTCAGGTGAGTAGATTATTTATTTCCTAGTCCCTAACTACAATTCTCAAAATTCGTCCAGGATCTTCTACGCCAACATAGAGATAACCGTCTGCGCCCATTTCAATGGAACGAACTCTTCCAATATCTTTAAGAATCAATTCTTCTTCTAGCATCTTACTTCCATTTACCTTCACTCGACTGATATAATCGAATTTTAAAGAACCCGTCAAAATATTACCGTTCCACTTTGGATAATTTTCTCCTTTGATGATAGCCATTCCACTTGGTGCAATGGATGGAACCCAATAGGTAACTGGTGATTGAAAATCCTCTCTTTCAGTAATGTCAGTAAATTTAGTTCCAATATAATTGATTCCATAGGATGCGATAGGCCAACCATAATTTACACCTTTATTCACCAAATTTAGTTCATCTCCTCCTTTCGGCCCATGCTCATGTTCCCAAACAATTTTATTAACCTCATCAAATACTAATCCTTGTGGATTGCGATTGCCGTAAGTCCAAATGGATGGAACCACATTATTTTTTCCATAAAAGGGGTTGTCTTTTGGAATGCTTCCATCATCATGCACCCGATGAATTTTACCACAAGAATTGGAAAGTGATTGTGGATTCTTATCTCTAACGCCCCTATCGCCTACCGAAATATACAAATACCCTTGGTCATCAAAAACCATTCGAGAACCATAATGATGTCTTTTTCCATTGTAGGGCAATGCTTCAAAAATCTCTTTTATTTCTTTTAATTCATCACCTACCAATTTTCCCCTGATGACTGCGGTAGTCGCACCATTGCCATTAGGATTATTTTTGGAATAACTTAAATATATCCACTGATTATTTTTAAAATCAGGATGCAAGGTTACATCTAACATTCCACCTTGACCTCTATTTTTAACTGTTGGAATATTCTTTACTGCGATGATAGTTTCGTTTGGTTTTTTGATTTTTAAGGTTCCTTTTCTTTCCGTAAAATAAATTGTTCCATCTCCTGTTACTTTGATACCCCACGGAATTTCAATGTTATCTACTACTATTTCGGTTTGTAAATTATAAGCATTGCTCCTATAAACCTTGGATGAAAGAATGGGTTTTTCTTTTTCTATTTTATCAACAGACTTTAATAAAATATAATCCGTTAATGCTTCTATTTCTTTTTGAGAAAAAGTATTTTCGTATGCAGGCATTCCTGCAGATACAATTCCATATTTGATAGATTTTATGACATCAGATTTAGAATTGCCATTCGTCCATTTTCTATTGATAAATTGTTCTAATTTCCTTCCATGACAATCTGCGCAAAAATCAGCATAATTTTTTTCTGGAGAATTTATTGTTGAAATTCCTTTCGGTAGCTTTTGAGCATCTTCTTGGTTGGATACTTTATGGGAGGAATTACATTTTGAAAGTATAAAAACAGAAAATAATATTCCTACAAAAACTAATATTTTTTTTAACATGGTAAATTGATTGGTTTGGGTGTAAATTAATATTTATTTGCCTATTAAAAAATTCTCTGCTCGTCCAAGTTTTGGACTATAAGGAATGGAAAAATAATATTTAGAAAACTTCTATCGGATACGAACCTATGAAGGAAATGGATCAACGACTCCTTTCAATCCTTCTGGAAATTTTAAAGAAGGAGTTTTAGGTTTCTTTGGTATTTATCATTCTAAGTAATTGCTCACATTTATTCATAAGTTATTTTGAGGTTATTTTTTTAACCTTCTAGGCAAAAAACGTAGGCGAACCCTACGGTTCGGCGTCCCGAAGTTTCGGGATTAACGACGAAGGATAAAAAAAGAAGCCAAAA
>CAKZSH010000145.1 GCA_937918905.1 uncultured Saprospiraceae bacterium | reverse complement strand
AGAGATTATTTTTTAATATGAGGAAATGAAAAAATTAAGGCATACCCTTCGGTACGGCTTCATTTTTTCATAGCGAAGCGAAATCATATTGAAAAAGAAGCCTTCAGATGGGTAGGTTATTTATTTCCTACTCCCTAAATTTTTAAAAATTAAAATTTACCTCTGAATCGCTACTCTTTCAGTCAATGATTGGCTTTCTGTTCTCACCTGCACAAAGTAAATTCCATCGGCAAAATTTTGCGTTTGCAATTGAATTAACTCTTGAGTGTTAGCTACAATTTTCTCTTGTAACAATTGTCCATGCAAATTAAAAATACGAACTGAAATTTCTTCATTTAATGATTTTGAGAAACCAACATTAATGATCTCATTAGCAGGATTTGGGAAAATCGAAATATCATTTTGATTCAACAAATCTTCTGTATTAATCATGATGTCAGGATCCAATTCAATATTGAATTGAGGTGTTGCAATCAACCCACCTTCACTATCATCAACGGTAAAAGTAAAACTATCAGTTGTTGTATTGGAACCATCATGTTCGTATTTGATATTTCCAGCACTTGAAGATTGTTGTGTGAATTTACTTCCCACCTCTAATTCAGTCGTACCAAAAAGTAATTTCCCATTTTGAGGAAGTGTAACAATTGTATAGGTTAATTGCTCTGGAGTATTATTAGGATCCTCTGTCAGTAAAAATTCAGAAGTGATACTTCTAGAATCAGCAGGAGGTAAGGGCATTAATTCATTGGTAATCAAACTAGGAGGACTTAGATTCGCTTCAGAGCAAAGTTGTAATGTCCACTCATCCAAACTTCCACCAGAGCCAGCAGTATTGATTACTTCTACTTGAAGTTTCCAATCACCTTGCGCATCTTTTCCATCAAAAGCAGTAAGCGGATTTTCGGGTTTGTAACCTACACCTGTATTCACAGGACAATCATCTCCAATGTCTTTTGCACCTTCATCATCTAACCCAAATTTCATTTCAGATGCCAAACAAAAAACAGAATGGAATAACTCAACGGAAGTTCCATCAGGCCCTACTAATCGCATTGCAATATCCTTGAATGCAGAGTGATCTCCTTTGATATCAACAATATTAACATCACTAATATTTCCACTAGTAGGAACATTTATGATTGATTCGATAGTAGGTGTTCCATTTGAAGAAATCGTGATTGGGCCATCAGTACTTAAAGTACTTGCACATGAAAGTGATTTTATTGCAAATGCATTGATAGGTAACCAAGCACCTTGAGCGCATTCATTTTGAGGACGAATTCTCCAAAAATAAATACCACCTAAAGTAAGCTGTACTCCTGCAGTATAACTACCTCCTGTTACTGTTGCTGTCTCTTGAATTGAAGTTGCACTAAATGAAGGATCATCTGCAATTTCAAGATAATATTCATCCGCAGCATTGGCTTCTACCCATGAAAGTTCAGGTAGTTCCGCAACTGCAATTGTTCCATCAAGTGGAGCTGCAACTGCAAAATCTGAAAAGTCCGTCGCTCCAGTTTCGTAAGTTAAATCTTGATAAACAGTATCACCTGCCGCAGTAAAAGCCATTAATTGGAAAGAGAAAAATCCGTCAGCTGTGGTTGTGTTAGCAGTATTGATAGTCATTGTAGCACTTTCAGATGGCATTACAGGATTGGCACTAAAAGAAGCTGTAGCACCTGCAGGCAAGCCAATTGCCTCAAAGTTAACCATATCACTAAAGTTCAGTAAAGACTGTGTATTGATTTCAAAAACAGGTAAATCAGGTAAACAAACTTTTTGATAATAAGGCCCAGCAGCAACTGAATAACCGGGTTGAGTAGGAGCAGTAATGGTAGAATTTTGATTTGAAATATCAAAGAAAATATTATCTGCAGCTTCTACTTTTACTCTTGCTTGATTAGTTGAAATATTAGGAATGGTTACTTGGAAACTTCCTGTGTTAGGAACTTGCTCTGCAAGTGTAAAAGGATAAGTGAATCCACCATCATTTGATAACATTATATTTACACGTTGGGAATTTACAGGACTAACATCTGTATTAGCAACATCCCAAAGTATATCTACATAGGTGCCACCTTCCAGTTGAGTAGAAGTATTAGGATAATCTACAAGGAATGGTCCCGCAGCGTCAGTTGCATTGAATATAATTTGTTCCCAAACTGTTCCACCGCCTCCCCATTTGCTATCTCTTACCGTAAGCCTAAAAGTTAAATTTCTATTATAAGTAGGCAAAACTTCTACAACAGTATTTTGATTATTGATAATGACAGGAAGTTGTGGGAAAATTCTAGTCGGATTTTCCGTAGGTGGATAAGACCTAAATGCAGGAGCAGTACCCATAGGTTGTCCTAGTGGGCTGATTGGTCCAGTATTATATTGTTCCCAACAGTAGGTCAAAGTATCATTAGCATTGGCATCAGATGCAGAACCTGTAAGTTGGAAAGGAGTACTGATTGGAATGTAAAAGCCATGCTCATAAGGAATTGTGACATCAGGTTCAATATTGTCCGTAGCAACTAAACTTCCACAGGTATTTCCATTTCCTTCTCTTGTAAAGAAATTAATTGCTTCGACAGAATTGACATGTAAATAATCATCACTACCAAACTGTGCATTATTAGAACCACATACTCCAGCATAGGACATAATTGTGGTTCCTCCTCCTGGTTCGTATGCATTACCAATACTAATTTGAGGATTAGAATTAGGATTGTTAGGATCGGTTCCGTTTAAGAAAGGAGTACAATTATTCCAAGTATGTGAAGCTCCAAGTTGATGACCTACCTCATGTGCTAGCACTCCAAAGTAAAAATTATCACTTGGATTATTCGTACAAGAAACTCCTCTTGCTTTATTATTACTACAAATAATTCCAGTACCGCCAGAAGTACCTGCTACGCTATTTCCATTACTTTGACATCCTGAAGGAGCAAAGAGGTGTCCAATATCATAATTATCTACTCCGATGATTGAATTAAGTGTAGTTGTATTTTGTGTAAAATAATTACTGACATTTGGTCCATTGTAAGGATCAGTATTAGGGTCAACAAAAATGATTTGATCGTTATTAGGAACCAATTCAAATCTTACAGCAGTCTCTCTTTCAAAAATAAAATTAAGTCGGCTCACACCATATACCACTTCGGATAATGCAGAAGCTACTGTTCCTCCCTGACCTAAACCAAATTGACCAGTAGTTGCAACTGCTGTTCTATAAACTTTTAATTCAACAGGATCTCCGACTGGAGAGAAGGCAGGATCACTTGAAGGAGGAGTGTTAGATTTAAATGGACTGTTAGGACCACCCTTGAAATCCAAAGATGGGTCTGCAATTTTATGAGAATGTTCACCATGACCTAATGATTTTTCAAGATCAGTAATAGGTCTATCTTTTTTAAAGTAGGTAAGGTAATTTGTATTGTTACCAGCAATATATGGATCAATATATATTTGACCATCAGGACTGTCAATGATTCCTCTAAGTCCTTTTGTACCATAATCAATACGTACTCGCAACAATGGATTATCCGCTCCAACCCCTGCAAAAGATTTTATCTCTGGATATTTTGCAGCCAAGTCAGGATGCATAACTGGAGACTCTACCAATGCAAAAGTTGCATTCTCACCATCAGGCATTGGCAAGTTGATTATCAATGGATTATTTTTAGCTGCTGCTGTAAATTCCATTGGAGCATTGGAAAGTGTGGTTTTTAAACCATCCAAATCCAAAGCAACAGTTCGATATTTATCAGGAACAATGGTTCGTTCAACATTGGTTGGAATAGCAATCATATTTTCATTTGCATCAAACCAATGGTCAATGTTATTTGAATTATTTTGGGATAACAGGCTTGAGCTTATCAAACCAAGGCAAAAAAGTAGTAAAAACTTTTTCATTTAGGCTGTTTTTAATTAAGTGAATATTGGAGTTTATTACAGATTACTTCAGAATAAACTCTGTTGGATACGTAAAAATACAGTACCATTTTATATAAAAAAAATAGGAACTAACGAAATGTCGGTAGGGTGATTTTATTTAAATATATTGAGATTGCTTCTTATTTCTATCCTCAGTACCTAAATTTTATTTCAAGTTTAAAATATTACCCATATGGTAGCAAGTCCGACAACGGGCTTCGTATCGTTCTTTTTCCCCTAAAACTACAGTATCTTCTTCAGCACTAAGTCGAAAAGAATGAGTAGCAAGGTTGCCACAATGTTGGCAGATGGCGTGTACTTTTGTAATATATTCAGAAACTGCGAGTAGATTTGGCATTGGGCCAAAAGGTTTCCCCTTATAATCCATATCCAGTCCTGCCACAATAACACGAGTACCTCGGAGTGCCAATTGTTGGCAAACTTCAGGTAATTCCAAATCAAAAAACTGCGCCTCATCTACACCTACCACACTCACACCTTCTGCCAATGTCAGCAATCGAGAGGAGTGTTCCACGGGAGTTGCTAAAATAGAATTAGCATCATGAGATACAACATTTTTTACATCGTACCGAGTGTCGGTAGCAGGTTTGAAAATTTCTACTTTTTGACTTGCAATCTTTGCACGTTTGAGTCGTCGAATCAATTCCTCTGTTTTTCCTGAAAACATAGATCCACAGATGACTTCAATCCATCCACTTCGTTGTCCTTTAAAATGGGGTTCTAAAAACATATTTAATTAAAAATTATTAGTAACTATTCAACATTGGGTGTACACGAGTCAAGGTCTGACTTAAAAAGTCAGGCTTTGACTTATATTGATGTTCTTATAAGTCAAGGCTTGACTTGAAAAGTCAAACTTTGACCCGTGTACACCCAATGCTATAAAATTCGATCAAAAGTATTCGAGAACATTAATACATATACACCTATAAACATTAACACAGGCATAATGATTTTGATTGACATTTTGATTTTGATTGTTAACAAATATCATCAAATTAACTATTTTTACAATCCAAATGACAATAGAGAAATTAGAGAAACTCGTTTTATCTATTGGTTTTATTTATTGTCAGTTGTTTTTTTAGACTACGAAATTAAAAAGATATACCGTATGAATGTTAAGCAAGCAAAAATTCTTTTAGAAAAAATCAATCGTTTATTTCAGAGTATGACGATGGATGAACATATCTCAGAAATTGAAAAAGAGTTAATGCGTAATTATGTGAAATCATTATATGAAGAATTTCTTCCTGATAATGCCGCTTCTACTGCTCCTATTGCACCACCTCCTCCAAGAGTGGTTCAGGAAAAACCTAAAGTGGTGACACCACCTCGGGTTGAAAGAATAGTGGAGACTCCGCCACCACCACCTCCTCCTCCTCCGAAAGTGGAAGTTGTACCTGAACCTGTGGCAACCCCTAAACCCGTAGTAACCAAAGCTCCTAAAGTTATAGAAGCACAGAAAGTAGTGAAGCCACGAGTGGTCAGAACTCCACCACCTCCACCACCTCCAAGAGTAAAGAAATCTAAAATTAGAGCGGAATACGAAGAGCTTTTTGAATTTAAAGAGGCTAAAGAATTATCGGAAAGATTGAGTCAGCAGCCGCTTAAAGATTTGCGGAAGGCAATGGGGATCAATGAAAGAATTTTGACAACCAATGAATTATTCGATGGAAATAGTGATGCACTAAACGAGACTTTATCGACTTTGAATGGACTTAGTGATTTTGATGAGGCCAAAGATTACTTGGCTAATATTGCAGATATTTATGATTGGTCTACAAAGAAGAAAAAGAAAAAGGCGAAGATTTTTGTAAAACTGGTACGACGAAAATTTCTATAACTAAAAGATTTAAGATTATGGATTCAAGATAATCGAAAATTGTATTTTTCTATATTGAATTCCTACTCCCTAAAAAGAACATCCATAATCATAATCTTGAATCATCTATTAAATGACAGCCGAAAAAGAATCTAACCGATTTTTGGAGAGTATGCAATTGCCTGTGGCATTGGTTTTAATTTTATTAATCATTCACCTGCTTAAAGAATACACCAATTATAATTTTAACTACTGGGGTATTTTTCCAAGAAAAATATATGGGTTAAAAGGGATCATTACCGGACCTTTGGTACATGGAGATTGGAAACATTTATTTTCCAACTCATTATCATTATTAAGTTTGCTTGCGGTGTGTATGTATTTTTATCGAATCGTAGCGGTACGTGGTACCGTAATGATTTGGATTTTGACGGGTGCTGCAGTTTGGTTATTGGGTAATTTTTTTGACGATAGTGGTGTAAAATCTTCACATATTGGAATAAGTGGAGTGGTATACGGATTGGTAGCTTTTGTTTTTTGGAATGGGATTTTTGTAAAAAGTAGAGAATCTATTGTTTTGGCGTTAGTAGTTTTGGTATTATATGGGGGACTGTTTGAGGGGATTTTTCCTAATCAAGAAGGTAACATTTCATGGGAGAGTCATATGTTTGGAGGATTAATTGGAATTTTTACAGCCTACTATTATAAAGATGATTTACTAGAGGAAGTGGAAAGATTAAAAAATATCAATCGTACGTGGGCAGATGAATTTAGACCATCAACGCTTCAAAATGGTTCTGAATATTTTTTACCCAGAGATATATTTGAGAAAACAAAGGAACAGCGCAAACGAGAGCAAGATTATTATGATGAAGAAGGCCTTTGAATAACGAATATCGAACAAGGATTTACGATTTGAGAAGTTTGACGAATACTGGTGATTAGGTTATTTCTAATTATTCGTCAAAACTTCTCAAATCGTAAATCTTAAATCCCTGTTCGATTATTCGTTATTCAAAAGAGATTTCCACAGGGTTTTGTGTTAGCAAAAAATTCACCTTTCTAAAATACAATTGGTAATTTTACCTCCCGTTTTTAACAATACCTTATCCATTTTCCCAAAAATACTTTTTTACATAAATGTAGAGTAACTGACTTTTTACATACGTCAAATTAACTTTATAATCGTTTTATAAATCAAGTACATCAAAATCAAAACTTCGAAATATGCTTAAAATAGGGGTGTTAGGTGTAGGTCATTTGGGTAAAATTCATGTCAAGTGTATCCAACAAACTGACTGTTTGGAATTGGTTGGATTTTATGACCCTAATGACGAAAATGCAGCGCAAGTTATTGAAAATCAAGGAGTTAGAAGGTTTGACGATGTAAACGAACTGATCCATGCCGTTGATATCATTGATATTGTTACCCCTACTTTAACTCATTTTGAATTAGCCCTCCAAGCCATTCAGCACGGTAAACATGTTTTTATTGAAAAACCTTTGACCAATACCATAGCAGAGGCAGAGCAGTTATTGGAAGCCTGTGCCATTCATCAAGTGAAGGTACAAGTAGGGCATGTTGAACGATTCAATCCTGCCCTTTTGGCTTTGGAAAATACGAAAATAGAACCGATGTTTATTGAAGCGCATCGGTTAGCAGTTTTTAATCCAAGAGGTACGGATGTGTCTGTGATTTTAGATTTGATGATTCACGATTTGGATATTGTATTGAGTTTGGTCGATTCGGAAGTGAAAAATGTATATGCGAATGGGGTGAGCGTTGTGAGTGATACTCCCGATATTGCCAACGTTCGTTTGGAGTTTGAAAATGGTTGTGTGGCTAATTTAACAGCTAGTCGAATATCCATGAAGCAGATGCGTAAGGTGCGACTTTTCCAACAAGATGCCTACATCAGTTTAGATTTTTTAGAAAAAAATACTCAAGTGATTCGATTGTACGATGAAGGATCGCCACATATACCGAAAGATGTTCCTCTGATGGATTTGCAAACCAATGATGGGAAAAAACATATTCATATTCATATGCCTAAAACGGAACCTGTCAATGCCATTCAAATGGAATTGGAAACTTTCGCAGATAGTATTTTAAAAAACAAACCAACAAGAGTGAGTATCGAAGATGGATATCATGCACTCAAAATGGCTTATCGAATTATTGAAACTATTGGAAATCAAACAACATTAAATAAAATATGAAAAATTTATTCTTTTTAGCTTTTGTAATTGTATTGTTTTTTGGAAGTTGCGACTCATCCAAAGAACCGATTCCTGCATATATTCATATCAAACCATTTACTGTAATTGAGAATAGCAATCATGGAACTGCTGCTCATAAAATTACGGATGTGTGGTTTACTCCTGAAAGAGAAGGATTTTTAGGCATGTATCAATTGCCTGCTACTTTTCCAGTTTTAATGGAAGGATCACATAAACTTTTTTTAGATCCAGGAATCAAATTGAATGGGATTAATGCTACTCCGAATATTTATCCTTTTTTACAACGGTTTGAAATAGAGGTGGACTTGGCAGCTAATGAGGTGGACACTATTCAACCTGTTACGAAATATGATTCCAGAGTGAAATTTGATTATATTGAAGATTTTGAAAATAATAATACCCTAACCATAAAAATTGATACGAGTCAAAATATTAATGTGACTACTACCGCAGATGGGGCATTTATTGACCCTGGAAATACAAGTGGAAGGTCTGCGAAATTTACGGTTACGGAAAATGATCCTCTGTTTCAAATTGCGAGTCTTGAGAGAATGGAATTGCCAACAGAAGGTGATCCTGTTTATTTAGAAATGCATTATAAAAATGAAAGTTTACTTCAAGTAGGCCTGGTAGGGTATCGGAATAATACACCGATCTTAACTTATATCGTTGCACTTAATCCTTCAACTGAATGGAATAAAATATATATAGAATTGACTCAAGAATTGATAAATGTCGCCAATGACATAACGGAATTCCAAGTGTTGCTTGGCGCACAACTTCAGTCAGGGCAAACAAGTTCTACTTTTTATGTGGATAATATAAAAGTGATGCATATAGATAATTAATTCAAGTTGCGGATAATTTGATTTGAAATTGTGGGTATTAAGTATTGGGACTACGAACCATTCTCAATACCCAATACACATTATCCCAATACAATTTTTTAAATACAAAATCGTCAATCAAAATTATCCGCAACTTGAGTTAATTAAGAATTAAGATGTAAGATTACCAATTGTGAAAATTCTATTCACGCTAGAAGTACATCTTAATTCTTACATCTTTAATCTTAATTCTAGGATAAACCAATAGAGTTTTTGATGAAGCAACAGAGACGTTTGGATATGTTTTTTTATGGCCTTGCCGACTTTTTGATGGCAATGCTGGCGTGGGCGTGCTTCTATGTGTATCGAAAAAAAGTGGAAGGTGCTCCACTTGATAATTCTATTTTACAGGATGAAAATTTTTGGTTAGGGATTATTATTATTCCGATTTGTTGGGTTTTATTTTATTCTATTTTTGATAAATACACAGATGTGTATCGAATGTCTCGTTTGGCAACTTTTACAAGAACCTTCTTTTTAACTTTCTTCGGAGTATTGGTTTTATTTTTCACTTTGATTTTGGATGACTTCGTAAAAGATTATAAAACCTATTACAATTCGTTTTTTACCCTACTTTTTTTACATTTTGGATTTACTGTTTTTCTTCGAATGATTTTACTGACTCGTGCAAGTCGGCGGTTAAAAAGTGGATTGGTCACTTATCGAACTTTAGTAATTGGGGGAAATCAGAATGCTTTAGAATTGTATGAAGAAATTACTTCAAGAGAAAAAGGACTTGGAAATAATTTTATAGGTTTTATAGATACGAATGGAAAAAGTAAAAATGAATTGTCTACCCACCTTTCTAAATTAGGAAAAATCAAAGACCTCAAAAATGTGCTGATTGAAAATGAAATCGAAGAAGTGATTATTGCCATCGAAACTTCGGAACATAATCGAGTCAAAGAAATATTTAATGTACTGTATGAGTTTAGCGAAAAAATATTAGTGAAAATTATTCCTGATATGTACGATATCATGCTTGGATCTGTAAAAATGAATCATGTGTATGGTGCCGTATTGATTGAAATTAAGCAATACCTGATGCCGAGGTGGCAGTTTTTTATCAAAAGAATAATTGATGTTATTGTGAGTCTGGTGATTATGATTTTGTTATTTCCATTTGTAATATATGTAATTATTAGAGTTCGGTTATCTTCTCCAGGGCCTATTTTATTTAAGCAAGAACGAATAGGAATTAATGCTAATCCTTTCAATATTTATAAATTTCGCTCCATGCGGACGGATGCAGAATCTAATGGGCCACAACTTTCTCATGATTATGATGATCGAATTACGCCGTGGGGAAAAGTGATGCGTAAATGGAGATTGGATGAGATTCCTCAATTTTGGAATGTACTCAAAGGCGATATGTCGCTTGTTGGCCCACGTCCTGAAAGACAATATTATATTGACCTTATTATGAAGGAGGCGCCACATTATCGACATTTGTTAAAAGTCCGACCAGGAATCACTTCTTGGGGGCAGGTGAAATATGGCTATGCTTCGAATGTAAAAGAAATGTTACAAAGACTAAAATTTGATGTGCTTTATATCGAAAATATGTCTCTCGCCTTAGATTTTAAAATATTATTCTACACCGTATTAGTATTGTTACAAGGAAAAGGAAAATAACTGTTCGATATTCGATATTCCCATAATTAAACCGTTCAACGTTAAAAAAAATGGCTTTTAAGCAACTTAAACTTTGGTTTGATGATCCTCAGCCTATTTTTCCAATTTTACAAAATCTAAAGGATGATCCCTCCAAATATGTTCAAAAATCTGTTGCTAATAATTTGAACGATATTTTAAAAGATAATTACTCAAATGCTATCCAATTAATCGAAGTTTGGACAACTCAACCTACATCTGCTCGAAAATGGATTATCAAACATGCATTGAGAAATCAGATAAAATTGAAAAATAAAAAAGCTGAAACTCTCCTTGAAAGCCTTAAATAAAGGTCGATAAAGTAGAAATATTTAATATATATTGATCTGGCAAAACTGGTTTTTAATATAAAGTATTGATAGTCAGTAGTTTATGTGTTTTTGTTCTTTTTTGGGTCAGTTTTTTTGCACCTTAAAAATAATTCAATTTCTATTAAAAGACGCTATGCTTATCTTATATTTGTAGGAACAAACTATAATCCTAGAAAAACTGCACATCTCTATGCTTTAATTATTAAAATCTTTCTCAAAAAACCAAATCATAAAACGCTGGAGACTTCTTCTTGTCTAACACCTACATTTAATGAGACTCCATTTTTTTAATTAAGAAACCTAAGAAAAGAGAGAGCGTGTGTTAGTTACATTAGAGTCTTTGTCATATTTAACAATTGGCAAAGGCTTTTTTTGTATTTTCGCACCAAAATTTAAATGTCGAGGTATAAGACTCTATACCCTTATTTATTCACAAAAAATAAAAGATGTATTCATTACTTATTGTCTTCGCTTTAGTTTCAATTATTTTTTCGTTTTTATGTTCTGTATGGGAAGCGGTTTTATTAAGTATTACACCAGCTTTCGCCCAACAAAAATTACAAGAAGGAGGATTTATAGGACAGAAATTACAAGAATTTAAAAAGAATGTAGATCGACCACTTTCGGCGATCTTGACGTTAAATACAGTTGCACATACTTTAGGTGCAATGGGAGTAGGTGCACAAGCTGCACAAATTTGGGGAGGTTCGGAACCATTATTTGGTTTGGTCAGTAAGGAAGCACTTATGGGAGCATTTATGACTTTGCTTATTTTATATGTCTCTGAAATTATTCCTAAAACGATAGGTGCTAATAACTGGAGATCGTTAACTCCATTTACAGTACGGTCGCTTAATTTTATTATCACACTTTTATTTCCTTTAGTATGGGTGAGTCAGTTTATTACCAAAATGCTTAAAAAGGATAAAAACAAAAGTGTACTTAGTCGAGCCGACTTTACTGCAATGGCAGACTTGGGAGAAAAAGAAGGGGTATTCAAAAAGAGTGAATCTAAAATGATTCGAAATTTGTTGAGCTTCAATTCTATTTTGGCCAAAGATGTAATGACACCTCGTACAGTTGTTAAAGCATCAGATGAAAGTATGACGATTCGTGATTTTTATGAAGCGAATAGAAATTTAAGATTTTCAAGAATCCCTGTTTTTAAAGATTCTAAGGATAATATCACAGGTTATTTTTTAAAAGATCATTTACTCGCAGCTTTAGTTGAAAAAAAGGATAACCAAACTTTAGATAGTATCAAACGAGAGTTGCTGGTTGCAAAAGATAATTTTCCGATTCCTGAATTGTTCAATCGTTTTATGGAAAAACGAGAACATATTTCACTTGTGGTAGATGACTTTGGTGGAATGGCTGGTATCGTTACGATGGAAGATGTTATCGAAACTTTATTAGGTTTGGAAATTGTGGATGAACTGGATGGTACTGATGATATGCAAGCCTTAGCAAGAAAGCAATGGGAAAAACGTGCTAAAAATTTAGGTTTGTTGGAAGCGGAAGTTCCGCCTTCGGAATAATATTTTTTGAAGAAGGGAAGGGGAAGAAGGATTTACGATTTGAGATTTGTCGAATACTGGTGAAAGTAACAATCACCGATTTTCGAAACTTCTCAAATCGTAAATCCGTCTTCCCTTTTTCCCTTCTTCCCCTTCCCTTCTTCAAAATTTCATCATTTCGCCTTCATCTCCACATACGCCCTCAAATCCTCCACCATCTGATCACTCATTTTCTCTTGAGTATATTGTGGCATATAAGCTTTTTTTCCATTCATAGGAGGTGTTCCATATCGCAATACTTGGTAGATAGAATATCTAGAATATTGGTCGATATGTTTACTCAAATGATTAAAACTGAATTTGGAATCATCAAGATTATAGTAAGCGTATCGCTTGTTTTTATGACAATGCTGACAACTGAGTTCGTAGATTAATTTTCCATTTTCAGGATTACCTTTTAAGCCATAACCTTTTTTTCGATCATCAGGAGGTGTGATAAAAGTAGCAGGAGCTCCCGTTTCGTAATAAGATTTGATCAATTCGATTGCAGAAGATTTTTCACCTTGCCCATTTACGGCTTCATTGATAACAGCGTAATCATTTTCAGTTAAACTCAAATCTTCCATTTTTAATTCCAAGGTCCACAACCAAGCCAAGACTGATTCCACTTCCCAGTTTTTTAACTTCCGACCTTGCGCACATTCTACCGCACATAATTGAATCGCTTCTCGAATATTATTTTTAGCAGGTTTTACGAGGTCGCCATATTTTTTATCATAATCTCCATTGTAAAAAGAAGTTCGATTGACAATGCCATACAAAGAAGTTCCCTGCAAAAACGGAATTCCTTTTTCGTAAGCATATTCTAATCTTGCTTGAGGGTCAGATACTCGAAGGTCGGGTTTGTCTTTCACCGTATTGTGGCAAGAAGTACAAACGAAGTGTTTACTTTGTTTTTTAGTTTTACGACCGTTTGGTTTTTTAGCAATTCCTTTTAGAGCGAGATCTTCTCCAATTTTAGCGGAAGCACCTTTGAATGAATTAGCGCGATGCTGAATGGGTTTATCACCTAGTTTTTTTAAAACACTAGAAACAGTATCTCCTTTTTTTATTTCAAAAAAAGAATTTTCTGCATTTTGTAAACTTGTGAAAAGTATTGTTATAAAAACTAAACTTGAAAGAAAGAATAATTTTTTCATAAAAATTTAATTCTGAATAATTCAAAAATAACACGCTGGAACTCAAAATTCAATAAACTTTTTTCCTTGCCGAGAAGCAAATAGAAAAAGCTCCCCTTCAAAGGCTGGGGGTTACAAATTAAACAACCTCGAAATCGTAAACCCTAAACGAAACTCATTTTCACTCCATTGACTTGTAGTATAAGGTATATAATCATTTTCAATAATTCCAGTTGCATTTGTAAAATTGACTTGAAAAATATGCCCACCTGTTTCCATTTCCAAACCGATGCCGAATGGCGCATAAAACCCATCAGGGCGATCTGCCAGAGGTAAAGTCAAATCTGCAATGATTCCAAAAACTTTATTAATTTGAAATCGAGTAGCTGCACCTACTGAAAAAATTCCATTCACATCATCAAAATCTACTTGATTACGATGCGTGTAACCTGGCATAATTTGTAAAGAAAAACGATCAGCAAATTTTCTTGCTAACAATGCTTGCACGGTATACGATACTCGATGAGCAAACTTATCAAAGTTCCCTAGAGAACCATCTAACCCATTGCTCTTACTTGTCGAGATGGAGGAAACGCCTATCAAAGTAACAGATAAAGGTGTTCCTTCTTCTTTTTGTCGAAGAATTCGATATTTGATAGAAGGATTGACTAATGCTCTGAGGAATCCTGCGCCTTTGGTACGACTCAACCCAACAGTCAAATCATCCGAAACGCCATATTCAAAACTGAATAAAACATCGGTTGCCGTTTCTAAACCATAAAGGAATTCCCATCCAGAACTGATATTGCCGAAGCGATGTCCAATTCGAAAATCTAATTTTCGATTGGGAACAGTTTCTACGGTGTGAGAGTTGATAACTCGTGTATCTTTAAAAGTTTGGTAAACAGGGTCTTGAGCGTCAATTTTTGCGATAGCAAAAAATAAAAACGTATATATTAAGATTAAAGATCGATTCATCATTTTATTTTAAATTAAAATAGGATAAGAAGGTGAAGGTTAATTAATTTTCAGGGTATCCAGAATTGACCCAGCATCGTAATATTTCAAGATCTGCAATGGAAAGAAAACCACCAACAGGCATGGTCATATCTGTAATTACCTCTACTTCGAAAGAAGCATTATTTCCATTGATATAAGGAGTCATAGTTGCAAAGCTAGAAAGGTCTCCATTAACAAAACCTTGAACATGACAGCCTACAAAAGCACAATTGGCATCAATAATAGGCTTGACTTGATTGTCATAAGTAATTTGGAGAGAATCACAAATTGCATTATCAGGTTCAGCTAGTTTATCATTAGTGCAGGAGGTTTGCGTCATTTGCATCCAAAATAAACTTCCAATAAAAATAAAGTATAGCAGATTGATTTTTTTCATGTTAGGTTATTTTACGATAAAAAGAGATATGGGTTTTAAGAGGGTTCGAAAAATAATTTCATAATTTTTATGTTGCAAAAGTAACTATCAAATTAAATTATTTGAACATTTTTAATCAAAAACGATTTTTTTTTGTTTAAACAATTTTAAAGGTAAATGTGTGTTTTTAAGGTATATGCATTTACAGTAGTAAACGAAAATAGAATGCGAGGATAACGATAAATCCTAAAAAAGCGTTATTTTTGCAGTCTATTTTACAAATAAAATTAAAGCCAAATAAATTTAATGATTGGCTTATTCTTTAATAAAAAAATAAAAAATCATGTATCCACCAGAATTAGTAGCTCCAATGAGTAGAGACTTGACCGATAACGGATTTCAAGGTTTGCAAACTGTTGAAGCGGTTGATGATTTTATGAAAAATATGGAAGGGACTGCACTTTTAGTTGTCAATTCTGTTTGCGGTTGTGCAGCAGCCAATGCTCGTCCTGGAGCAAAAATGGCTATGGCAATGGCTGAAAAAAAACCTAACCAAGCGGTTACTGTTTTTGCAGGAGTTGATCGAGCAGCAACAGAACGGGCAAGAGAATACTTGTTACCTTATCCTCCTTCTTCACCTTCCATCGCTTTATTTCAAGATGGAAAGTTAGTTCATTTCATCGAGCGACATCATATTGAAGGACGTACCGCAGAATTAAT